>NZ_JBSHBJ010000019.1:0-90400 GCF_053611945.1 Kribbella sp. NPDC054772
CGCCCCCGCCGGGGCGCCCGCGCGCCCCCCTCTGTGGGCCCCCGGCTAGTATGGTTTTGCCCCCACTAAAAAACCCCCAAAAACCACCCCCCGCGCGGCACCCCCCCCCCCCCCCGTTTCGCTTGGTCAGGTCAGCTTTCGAGCCAGACGGTCGCGTCGACGGGGAGTTCGTCGCCGTCGAGGGGCTCGCTGGCGACCAGGATCCGCTGGTGCGGCGGGAGGGTGACCGGGGCGTCGCTCACGTTGACCACGCAGCGGAAGCCGGGGTCGCGGGTGAAAGACAGGACTCCCTCGGGCGCCTCCTGGTCCCACGCGAGGCGGCCTTCGCCGAGCGCCGGGTGCTCGCGGCGGATCCGGAGCGCCGCCTTGTACAGAGCGAGGTGGCTGTCGGGCTTCCCGGCCTGCGCCTCCGCGGTCAGGCCCGACCAGTCGGCGGGCTGCGGCAGCCAGGGCTGACCGGTGCCCGGGCCGAACCCGTACGGCGGCTCGGAGCCGGACCACGGGATCGGGACCCGGCAACCGTCGCGGCCGCGGACCGTATGACCCGAGCGCTCCCAGGTCGGGTCGTCGAGCACGTCCTCGGGCAGGTCCTCGACCTCGGGCAGCCCGAGCTCGTCACCCTGATAGACGTACGCGCCACCGGGCAGCGCCAGCTCCAGCAGCACGGCGGCCCGCGCCCGGCGCAACCCGAGCTCCAGATCCGTCGGTACGACGCCCGCGCCCTCCAGCGCGTCCCGCCGGGCCCGGCCGTACCGGGTGCGGTGCCGGATCGTGTCGTGGTTGCTCAGCACCCAGGTCGCCGGCGCCCCGACCGCCCACAGGTTCTCCGTGGTGTGGTCGATGACCTCGCGCAGCTCCTTCGCGTCCCACGCGCAGCGCAGCGCGTCGAAGTTGAACGCCGAGTGCAGCTCGTTCGGCCGCACGTACTGCGCCAGCCGCTCTGCCGGCGACAACCAGGCTTCCGCGACGAACACCCGGGGACCCTGCGGCGTGTCGGCGTACTCGTCGGCGATCGCCCGCCAGCGCTGGTGGATGGTGTGGACCCCCGGCTGGTCGTAGAACGGGTTCCCGACGTACTTCTCCTTCGTCGGCTGACCGTTCTCCAGCGGTACGTCGGGAAGCGTCGCGTCCTTCGCCATCGAGTCGGCCACGTCGATCCGGAACCCGTCCACGCCACGGTCGAACCAGAACCGCAGGATCGCGTCGAACTCCTCGATCACCTTCGGGTGGTCCCAGTTCCAGTCCGGCTGGGAGATGTCGAACAGGTGCAGGTACCACTGGCCGTCGTCGATCTGCTGCCAGGCCGGGCCACCGAACGCGGCCGGCCAGTTCGTCGGCGGCTTGCCGTCCTCGGAGTCGCGGAACCAGAACAGGTCGCGCTCCGGAGAGCCCTTACCCGCCGCCAGCGCCGCCTTGAACCACGGGTGTTCCCAGGAGCAGTGGTTCGGCACCAGGTCGATCAGAATCCGCAGACCGAGCGCGTGCGCCTCGGCGATCAGCGCGTCGGCGTCGGCCAGCGTGCCGAACTCCGGGTTGATGTCGCGGTAGTCGGCGACGTCGTAGCCCCCGTCGAGCAGCGGGGACGGGTACCACGGGCTGATCCAGATCGCGTCCACGCCGAGGTCGGCGAGGTACTCCAGGCGGGCGCGGATGCCGTTCACGTCACCGGTGCCGTCTCCGTCGGCGTCGGCGAACGAGCGCGGGTACACCTGGTAGACGACGGCGGAACGCCACCAGTCGTCAGCTGGTCTGGTCCCCGGAGCGGGCACTGCGTCAGGCTGGGAATCGGTCATGCGGACAAGCGTCGCACGACGCCGCGAGAGTCTGTGACAGTCGTCTCAGGGAGTACCCCGGCTGTTGCTCTCGGCTCAGGGGTGGCTAGTGTCAGGAATCCGTACAGGCGAGAGAGGGACCACACTCGTGGATCTGATGGAATTCCAGGCGAAGACGGTCTTCGCCAAGCACGGAGTGCGGACGACCGTGGGTGCGGTTGTCACGACTCCGGAGGAAGCCCGCGCGGCAGCCGAGAAGATCGGCGGCCGAGTGGTCGTGAAGGCTCAGGTGAAGACCGGTGGCCGCGGGAAGGCCGGCGGCGTCAAGCTGGCGAGCAGCCCGGACGAGGCGGAGGAGAAGGCCCGCGAGATCCTGGGGCTGGACATCAAGGGCCACGTCGTCAAGATCCTGAACATCGTCCCGGCCGCGGCGATCGCGGAGGAGTACTACTTCTCCTTCCTGGTCGACCGGGCGAACCGCAACTACCTCTGCATCGCCTCCGCCGCCGGCGGCATGGAGATCGAGGAGGTCGCGCACACGAACCCGGACGCGGTCGCGCAGATCTCGATCGACCCGGCCACCGGTGTGGACGAGGCGAAGGCCCGGGAGATCGCCGAAGCAGCGAAGTACCCGGCCGACGTGATCGACGCCGTGGTCCCGGAGATCGTCAAGCTGTACGAGGTCTTCCTCAGCGAGGACGCGTCGCTGGTCGAGGTGAACCCGCTGGTCAAGCTCGAGGACGGCAACGTCGAGGCGCTGGACGGCAAGGTCACCCTGGACGAGAACGCCGGCTTCCGGCACCCGGACCACGCCGAGTTCGAGGACGTCTCGGCGGCCGACCCGCTGGAGGCCGCTGCCAAGGCCAAGGGCCTGAACTACGTGAAGCTCGACGGTTCCGTCGGCATCATCGGCAACGGCGCGGGCCTGGTCATGTCGACCCTCGACGTGGTGGCCTACGCGGGCGAGGAGTTCGGCGGCCAGAAGCCCGCGAACTTCCTGGACATCGGTGGTGGCGCGAGCGCCGAGGTGATGGCGAACGGCCTGGAGATCATCATCTCCGACCAGCAGGTGAAGAGCGTGTTCGTGAACGTCTTCGGCGGCATCACCGCCTGCGACGCGGTCGCGAACGGCATCGTGCAGGCGTTCGAGCTGCTGTCGAGCCGGGGCGAGGCCGTCACCAAGCCGATGGTCGTCCGGCTGGACGGCAACAACGCCGAGGAGGGCCGCCGGATCCTCGACGAGGCCGGGCTGGCCGGTCTGGAGCGGGTCGACACGATGGACGGCGCCGCCAAGCGCGCCGCCGAGCTGGCTGCGAAGTAAGGGATCGCCGAACAATGTCTATCTTCCTGACCAAGGACAGCAAGGTCATCGTCCAGGGCATGACCGGCTCCGAGGGCACCAAGCACACCACCCGGATGCTTGCCTCGGGCACCAACATCGTCGGCGGCGTGAACCCGCGCAAGGCGGGCCAGAGCCAGGACTTCGACGGTAAGGCCGTGCCGGTCTTCGGCACCGTCGCGGACGCCGTCAAGGAGACCGGCGCGAACGTGTCGGTCATCTTCGTCCCGCCGAAGTTCACCAAGGACGCCGTACTGGAGGCCGTCGAGGCCGAGGTGCCGCTGGTCGTGGTGATCACCGAGGGCGTGCCGGTGCACGACACCGCCGCGTTCTTCGCCGCCGCGCAGGCGTCCGGCAAGACCCGGATCATCGGGCCGAACTGCCCGGGCATCATCACCCCGGGGTCGTCGAACGCGGGCATCATCCCGGCCGACATCGCCGGCCAGGGCCGGATCGGTCTGGTGTCGAAGTCCGGCACGCTGACCTACCAGATGATGTACGAGCTGCGGGACTTCGGGTTCTCCACCGCGATCGGTATCGGTGGTGACCCGATCATCGGGACCACGCACATCGACGCGCTGCAGGCGTTCCAGGACGACCCGGACACCGATGCGATCGTGATGATCGGTGAAATCGGTGGTGACGCCGAGGAGCGGGCGGCCGCGTTCATCAAGGCGAACGTGACCAAGCCGGTCGTCGGGTACGTCGCGGGCTTCACCGCGCCGGAGGGCAAGACCATGGGTCACGCGGGCGCGATCGTGTCCGGCTCGTCCGGCACGGCGGCCGCGAAGCAGGACGCCCTCGAGGCCGTCGGCGTGAAGGTCGGCAAGACGCCGTCCGAGACCGCCAACCTGATGCGCGAGATCATGCAGGGCCTGAGCAAGTAACTGCCCGGGTAACAGAAAGCGGGACCTGCCCCTCGGGGCGGGTCCCGCTTTCTGCTTGTCCTACTTGTACGCCGCTGAGCGGTCGGCCGCGCGGGACAGCGTCTCGTTGAAGGCGTCGTCGGTCAGGTCCAGTTCCTTCAGCACCGGGAACAGCACGTACACCGCCCGGTTTCCGGCCCCGGCGACCCCGATCCGGTAGACGAACTTCTTCCCGTCCCCGGTGTCGTACGTCGCCTTCCAGCTCTTGCCCTTGATGGTGCCGGTCTGGACCGTGCCGGTCGACTCGACCTTGGCGTTCGAGACGTTCTTCCCGCAGGCGTCGATGTTCTTCCGCACCTGGCTGACGAAGTCCGACGCGGCCGCCGGGGTGGCGAACGTGGCCACCGTGTCGTCGAGCCCGAACTCGGTCGGCACCTTGGCGTCCGGCGTCACGTAGGTGACGGTGCCGAACTTGGTCGCCTTCGCCTTCTTGAAGTCGAGCTTCTCGCAGCCGGTGCCGGCGGTGGTCTTCGCGGTGGCGCTCACCCACGTCTTGTTGATCTCGGTCAGCAGCGGCAGGTCGACCGAGGCCATGAATCCAGGAGTGTCGACGTTCGGCAGCAGCGCCGGTTTCGCGAGCGGGGCGGCGGTCGAGCAGCCGCCGGTCTGGGCGCAGATCTTCTTGGTCGCGGCGCTGGTCGCGGCCAGTACGGCGTCCGGCCGCGGCGGCGTCTTCGCCAGCGTGTCGTGCTCGATCACCATCGTCGCCTGCCCGGCGAGCGTGACCGAGACGGTCTTGTACTTCGTCGTCTTCGCGCCGGGCACCGACCCGAACACGGCGATTACGCCGGCCTGGCCGACGCCCGTAGTCACGTAACCGGCCGACAACCGGGTCTGCGGGGTGTTGCACTGGCTCAACCAGTGCACGACCGCGGCATACGTCTTGGCGGCGGTGGGTTTGTCGTTCGAGACGTCGACGTACTGGACCGCGGTGTCCTTGGTGGTCGCGTTCTGGAAGGTGCGCACCCAGGTGCGAAGGCCGGACGGGTCGGCGAACCGCTGCGGCTGGCAGACGAACGCGGTGTCCGGGGCGGAGTCGGCGTCCGCGGTCTTGGCGACCGCCCAGGCGCCGGTGGCGCCGAGCGCCTTCGCGCCGGTGACGTCGAGCAGCGCCTTGTCGTCGGCCAGCACGGGGGATTCGGTCGGCTTGTCGTCCGACGGCCCCTTGCCGACCTTCGGTCCGGGAGACTTGTCGCCGCCGAACGCGTTCAGGGCAGCGACACCGCCGCCGCCGACCAGCACCACGACCGCGACCCCTGCGGCGATCGTCTGGTTCCGCTTGCGCGCCTGCTGCCGACGCGCTTCCCGGGCAGCGGCGCGACCGCCGCCGCGCTGTGCACGGTGGGAACCGGCCAAAGCTCGACCTCCTGACTGATTCCACCCGACAGTACCCGGTGGACCCATGCCGCTCCCATTCCGCAACCACCAGGCGAACACGAGTGAACACCGGTGAACTGAGCGTGAGCGAGCGGGCTGAAGTCTCCCACACCCGGCGTGTCAGGACGAGCGGTATCCGGGTGCGGAGAGACCATGGGGGTCAGATGACCGACATGCTGAGCCGCCCGGGCGCGCGGGACGGTGAATCGAATACAGCGCCGACGTCGGAGATCGCCGCCCAGACCAAGCCGTTGGTCGTGTCGGCCGTGATCTCAGCCGGAGCCTGCCTGCTGACCGGTCTGCTCACCTGCGCCGCGGTTGCCGTGATCGGCTGGCTGGCGGCGACGTTCGGCGGCGCCTCGGGTGCGGTCCGGGCCGGTGCGGCAGCCTGGCTGGTCGCGCACAAGGCCAGCGTCACGCTCGGCACCGGCCACATCAGCGTCGCACCGCTCGGTCTGACTCTGTTCCTCGCCTGGTGCCTGTACCGCGGCGGTAAGTCCGCCGCCCGCTCAAGCGCGGCCGACCGGACCAGGGACCTGCTCATGCTGGCCGGCGCCTTCGCGCTGATCTACGCCCTCGGTGCGCTCGTTGTGGCGCTGTTCACGGCGGATGGACCGCTGAAGGTCTCCCCGTTGTCCGCGTTCCTCGGCGCCTTCTGCCTAGCCCTGGTCGCCGGTGCGGCGGGGATCGTCGTCGAGTCCGGTGCGGGTGAGGACATCGCCGACGCGACACCGGCTGGGCTGCGGGACGCCGTACCGGCTGCGCTCGCCGCCGTGCTGACCGTGATCGCGCTCGCGGCGGTGCTGTACGCCGTACTGCTCGCGATCCACTTCTCCCGGATCACCGGGATGCTCGAACTCCTGAACGCCGGTGTGATCGGGTCGGTCGTGCTGTTCGCGATCTGCCTGATGCTGGTGCCGAACATGATCCTGTACGTCGTCGCGTTCCTCGCCGGGCCTGGTTTCCAGCTCGGGACCGGGACCACGATCGCGCCGACCGGCGTGGACGTCGGGAACCTGCCGGCCCTCCCGCTGCTGGCCGCGGTGCCCGAGGACGGCTCCACTCCGTCGTACGTGCTGGCGCTGACGGCCGTCGTACCGCTGATCGCCGGCGTGGTCGCGGGACTGGTCGTCGTACGGCGTGGGCTCGCGGAGCGGGACGCGAACGCACTCGGCTGGGACGCGTTCGCGCTGCGTGGCGGGATGTCGGCGCTGCTCGCGGGGGTCGTGCTGTACGTGCTGATGGCGTTGTCGGGTGGCTCGGCCGGGCCGGGCCGGATGTCCGCGATCGGGGTGCCGGCCGCGCTGTCGGCGGCCGGTCTGCTGGCGGCTGGGATGGCGATCGGGGCCGCGATCACGGCCGCCGTGGCGTCCGCACGCCGACCGGCTGACGATGCAGGGGAAGTCGAGCGATAGGCTTCCCGCCGTGACTTCTGCTGCGGACTCCGCTGTGTCTGATTCCGGGCAGGCACGCCTCGTCGTGCTCGTCTCGGGGTCGGGGTCGAACCTGCAGGCCTTGCTGGACGCGTGCGCCGACCCGGCGTACGGCGCCCAGGTCGTCGCCGTCGGTGCCGACCGGGACGGGATCGCCGGGCTGGACCGCGCCGCGGCCGCCGGGGTGCCGACGTTCGTCCACAAGGTCAAGGAGTACCCCGAGCGGGTCGACTGGGACCGGGCGCTGACCGCGTCGGTCGCGGAGCACAAGCCCGACCTGGTGGTGTCGGCCGGGTTCCTGAAGCTGGTCGGGGACGACTTCCTCGGCGCCTTCGGCGACCGGTACATCAACACCCACAACGCGCTGCTGCCCGCCTTCCCCGGGATCCACGGTCCCCGGGACGCGATCGAGTACGGCGTGAAGGTGGCCGGCGCGACGCTGTTCTTCGTGGACGGCGGCGTCGACACCGGGCCGATCATCGCGCAGGTCGTGGTCGACGTCGAGGACGACGACACCGAAGAAACCCTGACCGAGCGGATCAAGGAGGTCGAACGCCGCCAGCTGGTGGAGTGGGTCGGCCGGCTGGTCCGTGACGGCTGGACCATCACCGGACGAAAGGTTCGACTGAAGTGAGCACCGACCGCAGGCCGATTCGGCGAGCGCTGATCAGCGTGTACGACAAGACCGGCCTGGAGGAGCTCGCTTCCGCGCTGTCCGCGGCGGGCGTGCAGATCGTGTCCACCGGTTCGACGGCGGCGCGGATCGCCGCCGCGGGTGTCGCGGTGACCAAGGTCGAGGAGCTGACCGGGTTCCCGGAGTGCCTCGACGGGCGGGTCAAGACGCTGCACCCGATGGTGCACGCCGGGCTGCTCGCCGACGTCCGCCGCGAAGAGCACGTCGCGCAGCTGCGCGAGATGCGGGTCGAGCCGTTCGACCTGCTGGTCAGCAACCTGTACCCGTTCGCGGAGACGGTCGCGTCCGGCGCGTCGGTCGACGAGTGCGTCGAGCAGATCGACATCGGCGGGCCGTCGATGGTGCGCGGCGCCGCGAAGAACCACGCGAACGTCGCGGTCGTGACGTCGCCGGCGCAGTACGACCTGCTGTACTCCGTACTCGACGAGGGCGGTTTCTCGCTGGAGGACCGGCAGAAGCTCGCCGCCGCCGCGTACGTGCACACCGCGGAGTACGACATCGCGGTCGCGTCGTGGATGGGCAACGTGCTCACCGACAGCAGCGAGGGCTCGGGCTTCCCGTCCTGGATCGGTGCGTCGTGGGACAAGTCCGCCGTACTGCGTTACGGCGAGAACCCGCACCAGCCCGCGGCCCTGTACCTGAACGGCCGCGGTGGACTCGCGGCCGCGGAGCAGCTGCACGGCAAGGAGATGTCGTACAACAACTACGTCGACGCCGACGCGGCTCGCCGTACCGCGTATGACTTCAGTGAGCCCGCGGTCGCGATCATCAAGCACGCGAACCCGTGCGGCATCGCGGTCGGCAAGGACATCGCCGAGGCGCACCGGCGCGCGCACGAGTGCGACCCGGTGTCGGCGTACGGCGGTGTGATCGCGACGAACCAGCCGGTCTCGGTGGACATGGCCAAGCAGGTCGCGGAGATCTTCACCGAGGTCCTGGTCGCTCCCGGGTACGACGAGGGCGCGGTCGAGATCCTGCAGGGCAAGAAGAACATCCGCCTGCTCGTGGCGCCCGCCGTCGACCAGAGCGAGCCGGTCGAGCTGCGCGCCATCAGCGGCGGCCTGCTGCTCCAGCACCGCGACCGCTTCCAGGCGCCCGGCGACGACCCGTCGGCGTGGACGCTCGCGGCCGGCGACGCCGCCTCGCCCGAGGTGCTCGCCGACCTGGCGTTCGCCTGGAAGGCCTGCCGCGCGGTGAAGTCGAACGCGATCCTGCTGGCCGCGGACGGCGCCTCGGTCGGCGTCGGCATGGGCCAGGTCAACCGCGTCGACTCCTGCCGCCTGGCCGTCTCCCGCGCCGGCGAGCGCGCAGCCGGTTCGGTCGCCGCCTCGGACGCCTTCTTCCCGTTCCCCGACGGCCTCGAGGTCCTGATTGAGGGCGGCGTCAAGGCCGTCGTCCAGCCCGGCGGCTCCATCCGCGACGAAGCCGCCATCGAAGCCGCCACCAAGGCCGGCATCACCATGTACTTCACCGGAACCCGCCACTTCTTCCACTAACAGGCGAGCTCACCCGCTGGGGACTGTGAACAAGCAATTGCTTGTCCACAGTCCCCAACTGCTATCCGAGGAACCTCAGCCGGTACGCGACCTGGTGGCCGTTGGGGCCGTTCTCGGCGACCCACCAGTTGCCGGTGGCAAGGGTGGTGGACCAGCGGGCGATGCGGCCGTCGTCGAGGACGGCGGGTGGCATGAGGTTGCCGAAGCCGTCGTTCCAGGAGTCGACGTACACGCGTGCGACCTGCGGACCGTCGGCGGTGGAGGCGGGGCGAAGAGTCACCATCCGCCGGATTATTCCGCCGCCGAGTGCCGGCTGCACGCGGATTGTCAGTTGGGGATGATCAGGCCCAGGACGGCGATTGCGATGGCGGTGAGGAACAGGAAGGCGATGTCGAACATGCGGCTGCGGACGCGCAGCAGCCCGGCGGCGCTGTCGGAGAGCGCGGCTCGGAGCAGGCCTGCCAGGCCAACGGCACCGGCGAAGACCAGCACGCCGTTGCGCCAGTTGTAGAACCACAGCATGACCAGGCCGGCGAGACCGGCCAGCAAGGACAACGCGAGCGGCCATTGGCTGCGCGGCTTGGCCTCGCCCGCCATCAGCACGTCACACTCGTCTCAGCCAGCCCGCGGGAACTCACTGGGCAAGGCTCGCTTCAGCGGCCTCGACGACGTTGGTGAGCAGCATCGCGCGGGTCATCGGGCCGATACCACCGGGCATCGGGGCGATCCAGGACGCCTCTTCGCGGGCGGCGGTCTCGATGTCGCCGACGATCTTCCCCTCGGCGTTGCGGCTGGTGCCGACGTCGAGGAGGACGGCGCCGGGCTTCACCATGTCCGCGGTGATCAGGCCGGCCGAACCAGCGGCGGCGATCACGATGTCGCCGGTGCGCACCACGGCGGCGAGGTCCTTGGTGCCGGTGTGGCACTGGGTGACGGTCGCGTTCTCGCTCCGCCGGGTGAACAGCAGGCCCATCGGCCGGCCGGCGGTCACTCCACGGCCGACGACGACCACGTGCGCGCCGGCGATCGGGACGTCGTACCGCCGGAGGATCTCGACGCAGCCCTTCGGGGTGCACGGGAGCGGACCGTCCTGGCCGAGGACGAGCTTGCCGAGGCTCATCGGGTGCAGACCGTCGGCGTCCTTGGCGGGGTCGATCAGGCCGAGGATCGTGTTCGTGTCGACGTGCTTGGGGAGCGGGAGCTGGACGATGAAGCCGGTGCACTCCGGGTTCTCGTTGAGCTCCTGGACCTTCGCGGCGATCTCGTCCTGGGTCGCGGTGTCCGGCAGCTCGACCTGGATCGAGGAGATCCCGACCGCCGCGCAGTCGCGGTGCTTGCCGGCCACGTAGGCCCGGCTGCCCGGGTCGTCGCCGACCAGAATCGTGCCGAGCCCGGGCACCACGCCCTGCTCGGCGAGCTTCGCGACCCGGACCTTCAACTCGTCCTTGATCGCTGCCGCCGTCGCCTTACCGTCCAGAATCTGCGCCGTCACGACTCCAGAGTCTGCCACGCCCCCGACCCCACCCCACACCCGGACCGCCAACACTCACCAACTCCACCACCCCACCCGCCCTCCCACCGCAAAACCCACCCGCCAACCCCGTTTCCCCCAGTTGCTGAGTGCCACAGATCCGACCCACCAGCCCGACGGCTCGAGATAGGGCGCCGGCTGGTTGTGCGGGGTGGGGCCGGCGAACTCCGGGGTGCGGAGCTGGCGGGGTTGATGGGTGCGGTGGTGCCAGGGCCGCCGGGGTTGGCGGGCGCGGGCCAGCGGGTTGAGGGGTGCGGGGCCAGCGGGTTGGGGGGAGGTGCGGAGCGCCAGGCCATCACAATCGGGGGTTGGCCGGGCGCTCCCGTGGGGCGCCCGGCCGAGGTGGGGATTGTGATGGGCTGGAGGTCCGCCTTGTCAGCTCGTCAGGTTGTAGACGGTGGTGGTGCCGACTGTGGTGGCTGTGTAGGTGGACTCGACCCAGGACTGGATCTCGCTCGCCGCGGAGGAGCCGCCGCGTCCGCCGCCGCCTTGGCCGCCGGCGATGTAGTACGAGATCTTGCCTTCGGCCACCCATTGCTTGAACTGCGCAAGGGTCGGTGCGTCGTCGGTGCCGCTGAAGCCGCCGATGGCGATGACGGACTTGCCGGTGGCGAGTTCGAGCGAGGCCGCCGACTGCGAACCGCTGGTTGCCGCCGCCCACGGCGTGGTCGTCTTCTCGAGGAGCGCCGTCAGCTCACTGCTCGCCGACGCGTCGCCGCCCATCCCACGCCCGCCCTGAGGCCCACCAGCCTCCGAAGCCCCTGCGGACCCCGTCGACCCGGTGGATCCCGTGGCCCCGGTGGAGCCGGTGCCGGTGCCGGAGCCGGTGCCGGTCTGGCCGGTGGAGTTTGAAGTGCTGGTGCCTGGGGGTTGGGGAGCGCCGGTGGAGTTTGTTGGCGGGGTGCCGCCAGGGCCGCCGTCTCCGCGCGTCGCGCCGCCCATTGCGCTGCTGCTCGGACCGGACGTCGGGATCGACCCGTTGTGCGCCTGCGATGCGGTGGCTGCCGCGTACGCCGTGCTCCCGAGCCCGAGCGACACCACCACCGCCAGCACCAGAGCCGGCAACGCCCGCCGCAGCCGACGCCCGGCGAGCAGTAGGAGCGTGGCGATCGCGCCGGCCGCGAGGACGGCGTACTTCGCCCACGGCGCGAAGTCCGGCGTACGGGTCAGCAGCACGTAGTCCCACACCGCAGTCGGCACGATCATTGCGGCCAGCAACCACCGCTGTCGCCGCCCGATCCAAGCGCCCAGCGCGACCAGGCCGGCAATGGCCGGTGCCAGCGCAACCGCGTAGTACGGATGCACGGTCCCGCTCATGAAGCTGAAGACGCCCGCGGTCACCAGCAACCAGCCGCCCCACAGCACCAGCCCGGCGCGCAGCAGATCGGTCCGCGGCGCCCGGCGCGTCACCCACAAGCCGCCGACCAACGCGATCAGGGCCGCCGGCAACAACCACGTGATCTCGGTGCCGAACGAATCACCGAACATCCGCGTGATCCCCGCGGTCCCACCGAACCCGGTGTTCCCGCCGCCACCCATACCGCCGCCGCCCCCGCCGCCGTTGCCTTCGCCGCCCAGCAACCGCCCGAGACCGTTGTACCCGAGCGCCAGCTCCAGCAGCGAGTTGTTGGTCGACCCACCGATATACGGCCGGCTCGACGCGGGCCGCAGCTCCACCAGTGCGACGTACCACCCGGCGCTGACGATCACCGCGCCCAACGCCCCGAGCAGATGCAGCAATCGCCGCCGCAGCGAGGTCGGCGCCGCGATCAGATACACCAGCCCGAACGCCGGCAGCACCAGGAATGCCTGCATCATCTTGGTCAGGAACGCGAACCCGATCGCGACACCCGCCAACATCAACCACCGGGCCGATGCACGCGACAGCGACCGTACGACGAAGTACGCCGCGGCCACCATCAGCAGCACGAGCAACGCGTCCGGGTTGTTGAACCGGAACATCAGTACGGCGACCGGCGTCAGCGCCAGCGCACTACCGGCGATCAACCCCGCGACGGGGCCGGCCACCCGCTTGACGGTCAGGTACAGCAGTCCGACCGCGGCGATCCCCATGAACGCCTGCGGGGCGAGCACCGTGAAGCTGTTGAACCCGAACACCCGCGCGAACGCCGTCGCCACCCACAACGCACCCGGTGGTTTGTCGACCGTGATCACGTTCCCCGCGTCGAGCGAGCCGAACAGCCACGCCTTCCAGCTCTGTGTCCCGGCGAGTTGGGCCGCGGCGTAGAAGCTGTTGCCGTACCCCGACGCGGTCAGGTTCCACAGGTAGAGGAACGCCGTACCGACCAGCATCGCGAGCGCGGCCGGCCGGACGTACGCCGCCTGCTCGGCGGGCCCGCGAAGCACTCGCCGGAGTCTGCCGGGCGGTCGGACCGGCGGGTCGGCGGGTGGGTCCTGCGGCCCTCGGGGCCGGTCGAGCAGCGTCGTCATGATCGTCTCCAGTTCGCGGATCGGTTCCGCTGGCGACGATGACAAGTGGGTCTTCGGCGTCCCTGGACGGCGGCTGGGAGGTCGCTGTGAACCGGGAATGCGGGCGGTCTTGCCGCGGTTCGGGCAGATAGTTTATTCTTGAACTACCAACCAGCGAGGAGCACACTATGCCCGCCGTGACCGTCAGCGACATCACCGTCCTGCCCCGGATCAGCCCGCAGGATCCCGCCGTCGTGCGCGAGCGCCCGGTCAAGTCGGTGACCTCGGCGCCGAGCGGCTACGAAGGCGAGGGCTTCCCGGTCCGCCGGGCCTTCGCGGGTGTGGACCTCCGCGACCTGGACCCGTTCATCCACATGGACCAGATGGGCGAGGTCGAGTACGCGCCGGGCGAGCCGAAGGGCACGCCCTGGCACCCGCACCGCGGCTTCGAGACCGTGACCTACATGCTCGACGGGATCATGGAGCACCAGGACTCCAACGGTGGTGGCGGCGTCATCTCGAACGGTGACACCCAGTGGATGACCGCCGGCTCGGGCCTGCTCCACATCGAGACCCCGCCGGAGCACCTGGTGCTGAGCGGTGGCCTGTTCCACGGTGTCCAGCTCTGGGTGAACCTGCCGAAGGCGCTCAAATGGGCCCCGCCGCGCTACCAGGACATCCGTGGCGGCGACTCCGCGCTGCTCACCACGCCGGACGGCGCCTCGCTGATCCGGGTGATCGCCGGCTCGGTCGACGGTCACGACGGCCCCGGCTCGACGCACACCCCGATCAGCCTGGTGCATGCCACCGTAAGCCCGGGCGCCGAGATGGTGCTGCCGTGGCAGCCGGACTACAACGCACTCGTCTACGTCCTGGCCGGTCAGGGCACCGTTGGCGCTGAGCGGCGGGCGATTCGGAAGGGTCAGTTGGCCGTCTTCGGCCCCGGCGACACCATCCGTACGGCGGCCAGTACGTCGCAGTCGCAGGCGGAGCCGAACCTGGATGTCCTCGTCATCGGCGGCCGCCCGATCCGGGAGCCGATCGCCATGGCCGGGCCGTTCGTGATGAACACCCGCGCCGAGGTGGTCCAGGCCTTCGAGGACTTCCAGGCCGGCAAGCTCGGCAGCATCCCCGCCGTGCACGGTGCCCCGACCGAACTGCGCAGTACCGACAACTAACCCTCGGGGTAGAAGAGGAACAGCGTGCAGCCCTGAGCGGACTGCGGAACGTGTGACGACCCGGCCGGGGCGTGGATGAACGAACCGGCCGGGTAGTCGCGATCGCCGTCGTTGAAGACCCCGTCGACGACGAACACCTCCTCCGGACCCGGGTCGTGTACGTCGATGCCCTCCCAGCGTGACCCGGGTTCCATCTGCAACACGAACGCTTTGGCGACCTCCCCGGACCACAGGGGTCGCAGCTTGATGCCGGGGAAGAGTTCGCGGACCGGTGCGTCGGCGACCGACGCCCACTCGTAGTTCTGCATACCCCGATCCTCGCGTTGTCCAAAGGTCTTTCCCCAGTGTCTGGATAGTCCTGATCAGGTACTTTCTTGCCATGCATCGTGTGGTCGCACTGGTCAGTCAGCCGCAGGCGAGTTTCGAACTCGGGTGCGCGGCGGCGGTCTTCCGCGAGGCGCCGTACCGCTTCAGTGTGTGCACCGAGCGGCCGGGGAACGTGCGGACCACCGAGGGTTTCGACATGGTCGTCGCCTCGGGTCTGCGTGCCCTCGACCGGGCCGACACGATCGTCGTACCGGGGTGGCTGCCGATCAATCGCGAGCCGACAGCGGCCGTGACGAGAGCGCTGACGCGTGCCCACCGACGCGGAGCGCGCCTGGTGAGTATCTGCTCGGGCGCGTACGTGATGGCCGCGACCGGCCTGCTCGATGGTCGTCGCGCCGCAACCCATTGGCGGTACGCCGACGAGCTGCAACGCCGATTCCCCGCGGTCCAAGTGGATCCGGACGTGCTGTACATCGATCACGGTGACGTCGCGACGAGCGGCGGATCGGGGACCGGTATCGATCTGTGCCTGCAGTTGGTGCGCAACGATCAGGGCGCGGCGTACGCGTCCCGGGTGGCCCGGCGGATGGTGATGCCGCCGCATCGCGAAGGCGGTCAGGTGCAGTACCGCGACGAGCCCGAGCAGCCCGTGGAATCACTCGGCGAACTGCTCGACTGGGCCACGGAAAATCTCGCGGAAACGATCACGCTCGAGGATCTCGCAGGTCGCGCCAACGTTTCCGCACGAACTCTCGCCCGCCGGTTCGCGGAACAACTCGGGGTCGCGCCAGGGCAGTGGCTGCTCGCCCAGAGAATCGCCAGAACACGTTTTCTGCTCGAGGAAACAGAACTTTCCGTGGACACGATCGCGACCCGCGTCGGTCTGTCCTCGGCGACCAATCTGCGCCGGCGGTTCCGCGCCGCACTGCACACCACGCCGAGCGCGTACCGCCGGGCGTATCAGGGCAAGTAGTCGTCGGTGTCGACCGCGATGTACTGCTCGATCCGCGGATCGTCCGGATCGCCGCCGTACAACTCGACGAAGCGCCGCGCCGCGGGTGGTCCGCCGTACTGCGGGTTCAGGGTGCCGCGAAGGCTCTGGAACATGAGCGCGAGGTCGACGTACCGGTCGCCGGTGCCGAGCCAACTCACGTCGAGCACTCCGGTGAAACGCAGCGTCGAAGGGTCGATGAAAACGTTCGGTGCGCAGTAGTCCCCATGGGTCACGGCCGAGCCGTCGCCGGGGAAGGGGGAGGCGAACGGGCAGTCGGTGAGCTCGTCCAGTGCGCGCAGGCCGGCGGCCATCGCGGCGAGCACGGCCGGGCGGTCGGCGGCGGGCCAGTCCTGGGACGCGTCCCGGCCGGGCAACTCGGCGGTCAGAAGCCAGTTGTTGCCGCGATCAACGATCTGTGGGCACGGGAAACCGGTCGAGCCGAGCCAGGCCAGCCGATCGGCCTCGGCGTCCAGGACCTGACCTTCCTTGTAATACAGGCGTTCCGAGCCGCGGTCGAGCCGGACGACGGTCGCTTCGGAGCAACCCAGAGCGATCGGTGCGGCGCGATCGGCGCCGAACCGATCCTGGAGAGCAGTGAGGTCCACTCGCCGGAGGCTACGGTGCGACGTCCGAGCGATCTAGGCTATTTCTGCACACCGACCAAGGATGCCCCCATGATCAGACCCGCGACGCCGGCCGACGCGGGGGTCGTCACGGCCATCGCCCGGGCGGCCTTCGAGCACTACATCCCCCGGATCGGCCTGCCTCCGATCCCGATGACGATCGACTACACCGCGGCCGTCAACGGCGCCAAGGTGTGGGTCGCCACCGATGACGACAGTGGGGCCGTCAGAGGTTTCGTACTGCTGGAGGACGAGCCCAACTCGCTCCTGCTCGACGTCCTCGCCGTCGCGCCGGACGCCCAGGGCACCGGCCTCGGCTCCGCCCTGCTGACGTTCACCGAGGATCAGGCCCGCGAGCGCGGATACCGCCGCATCACCCTGTGTACCAACGAAGCGATGACCGAGAACCTCAGCTACTACCCGCGCCACGGGTACGTCGAGACCGGTCGGGAGACCATCCTCGATCGCCGTCGCGTGTTGTTCGAGAAAACGCTCTGAATGGCCCTGGTGAGTCGCATTCTTGCCCCATGACGATGGACAGCGCGGTCGACTGCCCGCAGTGCGGCCGCCCGTTGCCGACCGACGCGCGCTACGCGATCTGGTGCCGGCACTGTGAGTGGAACTTGGAGCCGGCGCCCGCGCAGCCGGACCGGCAGGTCGAGCGCGAGCGCAAACTGGCGGATGCCCTGGCCGAGCGACCCGCGTCCGGACCGGAACGTTCGCTGAGCGCTTTCCTGCTGTCGCTGCCGGTGCTACTGGTGCCGCTTCCCGGGCTGCTCGGCGGACTCGCGCTGCTCGTGTTCTACCGCCCGTTCCTGTTCGGCGTCCCGTTCGCCGCGATCCTCTTCGTCATCACCGCGATCTTCCGCCCGCGCATCACCCGCCTCCCGGACAGCGCCCAGCCGGTGACCAGAGAACAGGCTCCCCAGCTGTACGACGTCCTCGACCGCCTCGCCGGTCAGACCGGGACGCCGAAACTGCAGAGCGTCGTGGTCACCACCGACACCCGCATCGCGATCGACCGCATCGGCCTGAGCTACCGCCGTACCCTCCGGCTCGGTCTCCCGTCGTGGACCGTCCTCGGACCGCAGGAGCGGTACGCCGCCCTCGCGCACGCCCTGTACGACGACCAGCGCAGCGTGCACGACCGCGTCCTCGGCGCGGCCCAGCACGTCATCGGTGAACTGGCGGCGACTGTGTCCCCCGGTGCACTCGACTCGGCCGGTGAGTGGCGGGCCAAGCACTCCGAAGGTGTGGATGTCGTGGTCGGGCGTGGCGAGGGCCAGATCGCGCACCATCGGATGACCCAGATCGCGAACGCCGTCCTCGGCCCGCCGATCCGCGCGTACCACCGGCTGCTGCGTCGGCTCGATCTGGCCGGGCGGCAACGGCGCGAGTACCGGATCGACCGGCGCGTGGCCGAGCTCGTCGGCTCCGAGCCGACCGCCGCGTCCCTGGAGCGGGTCCTGCTCGCCGGCATCTGTTATCGCGCACTCGAGCGCGCCGTTCGGTTCGATCGCACGGGCGATCCGCTCGACGCGGTACGACGTACCGCGGCCGAGATCCCCGACCATGAGTTCGCGCGACTGGTGCGGGTCGACCGGGCGTGCAACGGGCGCAGTGACGCGGAGCATCCGCCGACCTGGCAGCGCACCCGTCTGCTCCGCGCGCATCCGGCGCCGACGACCACCGTGTTCGCGCCATCCAAGGACGACGAGCTGGCCCCGGCCACCCGCGCCGCCGCGGCGACCCTGCGAGATCACGACTGACGAGATCCGTCAGTCGTCAGCCGGGCCGAAGGCGGGCGGATAAGGTCGCCGCTATGACGACTGTTGCCACCGACCTGGCGCCGACCGGTGTCCTGCGGGCCTCGATCAACCTCGGTAACCCGGTCCTCGCGCAGGGCACCCCGGACGCGCCCGGCGGCGTCACCGTCGACATCGCGCGGGAGCTGGCCAAGCGGCTGGACCTGCCGCTGGAGCTGCTGTGTTTTGACGCGGCACGGAAGTCGTTCGAGGCGATGACGACCGGTCAGGCGGACCTCTGCTTCCTCGCGATCGAGCCCGCCCGCGCTGCCGAGGTGGCGTTCACCAGCCCGTACGTCGTGATCGAAGGAGTCTTCGCCGTCCCGCGGGACTCGGCGCTGACCGCGGTGGCCGACGTGGACGCGCCTGGCGTGCGGATCGGGGTGAAGCAGGGCTCGGCGTACGACCTGTACCTGACCAGGACCTTGCAGCAGGCGACGGTGGTGCGGGGTGTGGACGGTGTCGACGTGTTCCGGGCCGAAGGGCTGGAGGTGGCCGCGGGCATCCGGCAGCCGATCTCGCAGTACGTCGCCGAGCACGCGGACCTGCGGTTGATCGACGAGCGGTTCATGCAGATCCAGCAGGCCGTCGGGACGTCCAAGGCGAAGCAGCCCGAGACGGTTGCGTACCTTCACGACCTGATCGAGGACCTCAAGTCCACCGGCTTCATCGCCGCCTCACTGGCCGCCGCCGGCCAGGACAGCGGACTGGTCGCACCACCTGCCTGAAACTGAGGCAACCCCTGAGGCCGGTTGCGGCGTTCTAAGAGTGCGCAGACAACCGTCTTCTGGGGAGGCCCTGAGTGAGTTCGAGATCTACGCGTAGAGCAACGCCCGCGATCGCCGTTCTGGCGGTCGCGGGCCTTGCCGCCAGTACGTTGGCCGGTCAAGCACCGGCGCAGGCGGCACCATCCGGCCAGTCGGCCACCGTCCACACGGCAGCCAAGGACATCCGCGTCACATTGATCACCGGTGACCGCGTCGTCCTGCGCGGCGGCGACCTGACCAAGGCGACGGTCGAACCCGGTGCCGGCCGGCAGGACGTCGGCTTCACCACACACCGCACCAAGGACCACATGTATGTGATCCCGGCCGACGTCACCAAGCAGGTGGGCGACGGCCGGATCGACCGCCGGCTCTTCGACGTCGCTGAGCTGCTCAAGGACGGGTACGACGACGCGTCGACGAGCACCATCCCGGTCCTGACGACGTACTCCGGGGCCGCCGCGGCGAAGCGCGCCGTACCGGCCGGGGCCAAGGTCACCCGGCAGCTGCCGTCGATCGGTGGGGCGGCGCTGAAGGTCAGCAAGAGCAGCGCCAAGACGTTCCTGAGTTCGGCCGGGTTCAGCAAGCTCTGGCTGGACGGCAAGCGCAAGCTGATGCTGGACCAGTCGGTTCCGCAGATCGGTGGACCGGTCGCGTGGCAGGCGGGGTACACCGGGAAGGGAGTGCCGGTCGCGGTGCTCGACACCGGTGTCGACGCGACCCATCCCGATCTCGCGACGCAGATCGCGGGGGAGAAGAACTTCACCACCGAGTCCGCCGACGACCTCGTCGGCCACGGTACGCACGTCGCATCGACGATTGCCGGTACGGGCGCGGCGTCGGGTGGACGCTACAAGGGCGTCGCGCCGGACGCGCGGATCTACAACGGCAAGATCTGCGAGGTGTGGGGGTGCGAGGACTCCGCGATCCTGGCCGGGATGGAGTGGGCCGCGCGCGACGTCAAGGCGAAGATCGTCAACCTCAGCATCGGCGGCCAGGACACGCCGGACCTCGACCCGGTCGAGGAGGCCGTGAACCGGCTGACCGCCGAGACCGGCACCCTGTTCGTAGTTGCTGCAGGCAACGAAGGTGCCGGTGACGCGACGATCAGCTCGCCGGGCAGCGCCGACGCGGCGCTGACCGTCGGCAACGTCACCAAGCAGGACCAGCTGAACCTGACCTCGAGTCGTGGACCGCGCATCGGTGACAGCGCCCTGAAGCCGGACGTCACCGCTCCCGGTACGGACATCGTCGCCGCGAAGTCGAAGGACTCGTCGATCGGCGAACCGGTCGGCGACCAGTACCTGCGGCTCTCCGGGACGTCGATGGCCACGCCGCACACCGCCGGCGCCGCCGCGATCCTGCTGCAGGAGCACCCGTCCTGGACGCCGGCCGAGCTGAAGGCCGCGCTGATGGGTTCGGCCAAGGTCGCGGCCGGCCAGACGTCGTTCCAGCAGGGCGCTGGCCGGATCGACCTGACCACCGCGATCAAGCAGTCCGTGGTCGCTGAGCCGGGCAGCGTGTCGTTCGGCAAGGCGTCGTACCCGCACACCGACGACCAGCCGGTGACTCGCGCGGTGACCTTCCGGAACCTCGGCGACGCGGCGGTCACGTTGTCGTTGTCGTCTGTGCTGACCGGTCCGGACGGCGCGGCGGCTCCGGGCGGTGCGCTGAAGCTGAGCGCCGACTCGGTCACCGTCCCAGCCGGCGGTACGGCGTCCGTGCAGGCGACATCGGACACCACACTCGGTGGCGCCGACGGGCTGTACAGCGGTCGCATCACCGCCACGGGAGGCGGCCAGACGGTCGTCGTACCGCTGGGGGTGGACAAGGAAGTGCCGACGTACACCCTGACGGTCAAGTCGATCCGGCGGGACGGGGCGCCGGATCCGGACTACCCGGTGTACCTGCACGGCGTCGACAACGACCGGAACGAGATCTACAGCCCGGACGCGGACGGCACGGTGACGATCAGGGTGCCGCAGGGCGAGTACGTGCTCAACCAGTTCCAGGAGTTCGAGCGTGGACCCGAGGACTGGATCTTCTTCACGCTGCTCGCGCCCAGCATCAAGCTCACCGCCGACCAGACGATCGTTTTCGATGCACGCAAGGCGAAGCCGGTCACCACCTCGGTACCGAAGGCCGACGCTGTCGACGCGTTCTCGGACATCGGGTTCGACCGGACGATCAAGGACAGCACGTACAGCTACACCGCCGCGGGTTTCAAGCTCGGCAAGTTCTTCACCTACAACGCGGGGCCGAAGCTGACGGCGGCCGAGCTGACCGGGCACGTGACGTCGCAGTGGGGTGTGCCGGGTGTGGACGGGTACTTCACGAACACGCCGTACCTGTACGGGATCGCGAACTACTTTCCGGGCGACTTCCCGACCGGTTTCGACCGGTTGGTGCAGCAGTCCGACCTCGCGACCGTGGACAGCACGGTGAACTCGGCCGACGGCGCACGACTGTTCAAGATGCTGTCCTCACAGGGGCCGGGCGGCGGGTGGGCCCGAGTGATCCGCCTCGACCCGCCACGGACGATCCGGTACTACGTCGACCAGACGCCGTACGGCTGGGCCGGCGATACCCAGGACGACACCGACGGCCCGGACTTCCCGAGCCCGCGCTGGCGCCTCGTGGGCGACCCGGTGATCTACAAGGCCGGGCGGCAGTACACGGAACGCTGGAACGCGGCGACGTTCGTCCCGTCGGTGTATGCCGCGACGCGGTCCGCCGACAAGCTGACCATCAGCATGTACGGGCTGAGCGACGCCGACGGTCACCGCGGTTTCATCGACCGGACGTCCCAGAGCACCAAGCTCTTCCGGGACGGGACCGAGGTCGGATCGTCGGACGAGTTCGGTTTCGTCGACGTCGCGGGCCTGCCGGCGGGTAAGGCGGCGTACAAGCTGGTCACGACCGGGACGCAGGCGGTCTGGCCGTTCTCGACCCGGACCGACCTGGAAGCGACCTTCACGTCGTCCGCGGATCAGTCGAGCGTCCCGATCCACACCGTGCGCTTCCGGCCGGATGTCGACGGCAACAACACGATGGTGCGCAAGCCGGTCACGGTCCTGCCGTTCGAGGTCACCGGCGGTCCGGTGACGAAGGTGAAGATCGAGTACTCCGGTGACGCGGGTGCCACCTGGCATCAGGCGCCGGCCACGGGTGGCAAGGCGATCTTTCCGACGCCTGCCGGTCAGGCCGTGTCGTTGCGTTCGACCGCGACCGATGCGGCCGGCAACAGCACCACGCAAACGGTGATCGCCGCCTACACGCTGCGGTGAGAACAGCAGCAGGGCCCCCGGGACGCGTCTCGGGGGCCCTGCTGTCAACGTGCTGGGTCAGCCGATCAGGCCGAGCGCCTTCACCGCGTCGCGCTCCTCGGTGAGCTCGGCGACCGAGGCGTCGATCTTGCCGCGGGAGAACTCGTTGATGTCCAGACCCTGGACGATCTCCCAGTTGCCGTCCTTGGTGGTCACCGGGAACGACGAGATCAGGCCCTCGGCGACGCCGTACGAACCGTCGGAGACGACCGCCATCGAGGCCCAGTCACCGTCGGCGGTGCCGCGCAGCCAGTCGCGGGTGTGGTCGATGGTGGCGGCCGCGGCGGAGGCGGCCGAGGACGAACCCCGGGCCTCGATGATCGCGGCGCCGCGCTTCTGCGTGGTCGGCAGGAAGTCGTTCTCCACCCAGGCCTGGTCGTTGACGACCTCGGCCGCGTTCTTGCCGGCCACCTCGGCGTGGAAGATGTCCGGGTACTGCGTCGCGGAGTGGTTGCCCCAGATCGTCATCTTCTTCAGGTCGGTGACGTGCACACCGGTCTTCTTCGACAGCTGCGCCAGCGCCCGGTTGTGGTCCAGGCGGGTCAGCGCCGAGAACCGCTCGGCCGGGATGTCCGGCGCGTTGCTCTTCGCGATCAGGGCGTTGGTGTTCGCCGGGTTGCCGGTGACGGTGATCCGGATGTCGTCCGCGGCGTGGTCGTTCAGCGCCTTGCCCTGGCCGGTGAAGATCGCGCCGTTGGCCTCCAGCAGGTCACCGCGCTCCATCCCCTTGGTGCGCGGCCGCGCACCCACCAGCAGCGCGACGTTGACGCCGTCGAAGACCACGTTCGGGTCGTCGCCGATCTGGATCCCGGCCAGCGTCGGGAACGCGCTGTCGTCGAGCTCCATGACGACGCCCTCGAGCGCCTTCAGCGCCGGGGTGATCTCCAGCAGCCGCAGCTCCACCGGCGTGTCCGGCCCGAGCAGCGCTCCGCTCGCGATCCGGAACAGCAGGCTGTAACCGATATTCCCTGCGGCCCCGGTAACGGCCACCTTCACCGGTGTAGTGCTCACGACCAGCTCCTAGCTCATCAGATTGTGTGCTTCGGACGCTAGCAAGCTCCGCGCTCGTGTCCAACGCTGGGTTGCTCACATTCGGCGCGATCGTTCATCGAGCGGCTACGTGGCGTACGCCGGAGTACCGGAGATTGGCGCCAGTCCCCTGACGTGTTAGGAGAACCTCATGAAGCTGACCGGCCGGCTGATTCCGGTGACTGTCTCGGCGCTAGCGGTGGCCACCTCGGTCCTGGTCCCGCAGTCCGTCGACGCGACCAGCCATCACGACGACTTCGTGATCGTCGGCCACCGCGGTGCGTCCGGCTACCGCCCGGAGCACACGCTGGCGTCGTACGAGCTGGCCGCCCGGATGGGCGCCGACTACATCGAGCCCGACCTGGTCACCACCAAGGACCACGTCCTGGTCACCCGCCACGAGCCGGAGATCAGCGGTACGACGGACGTCGCGGACCACCCGGAGTTCAAGGACCGCAAGAAGACCAAGCTGCTCGACGGCGTCGCCACCACCGGCTGGTTCACCGAGGACTTCACCCTCGCCGAACTGAAGACGCTGCGGGCCAAGGAGCGGATCCCGGCGGTCCGACAGCACAACACGATCTTCAACGGGCACTACCAGATCCCGACGTTCCAGGAAGTCATCGACCTCAGCAAGCGACTGTCCAAGGAGCTCGGCCGCCCGATCGGCATCTACCCCGAGACCAAGCACCCGACGTACTTCCGGCAGCAGGGTCTGCCGCTCGAGCCCGAGCTGGTCAAGACGCTCGACCGCAACGGCCTGAACAAGAAGGACGCCAAAGTCTTCGTCCAGTCCTTCGAGGTGTCGAACCTGAAGGCACTGCACAAGGAGCTGCGGGTCCCGCTGGTCCAGCTGACCAGCGCGAGCGGGGCGCCGTACGACTTCGTGGTGTCCGGGGACAAGCGCACTACGCCGATGTGGTCAGCGCGAACGGTCTGCGCGAGGTCGCGACGTACGCCGCCGGGGTGGGCCCGAGCAAGGACCAGGTGATCCCGCTGGACGCGACCGGCAAGCTCGGGAAGCCGACCGCGCTGGTCGCCGACGCGCACAAGGCCGGCCTGGTCGTGCACCCGTACACGTTCCGGGTCGAGAACACTTTCCTCCCGGCGGACTTCGACAGCTCCACGAACCCGAACGACTCCGGCAACCTGTTCGGCGAGATCGCGGCGTACCGGAAGGCCGGGATCGACGGTTTGTTCACCGACAACACCGATGTGGCAGTGGCGGAGGAGCGCGAGGCCAAGTAGCTGGGATGATGGGCGGGTGGAACGCAGGACGGCCTCCGGGCTCGCGAGTGTGGAGGCCGAGGCCGACGGCACGTTCGTGCTGCGCGTCGACGGGTCACCCCAGTCGCAGGTCGATCTCGCGGACCCCACCAACCTGTCGTTCGAGTACATGCGCCGGATCGGCGACGTCGTCGACGCGGTCGCGCCGCGACGTCAGCCGGTCGCGGTCGCGCACATCGGCGGCGCGGCACTGAGCCTGCCGCGGTACGTCGCCGCGACCCGCCCGCGGTCCCGGCAGATCGTGCTCGAACCCGACGAGGACCTGACCGACTTCGTCCGCGAGGCGCTGCCGCTGCCGAAGCGGTCCGGGATCAAGGTCCGCCCGGTCACCGGCCGGGCCGGCATCACCGACCTGTACGACGACTCGATGGACCTGGTGATCCTGGACGCCTTCGAACACGAGGCGGTCCCGGCGAACCTGGTGACCGCCGAGTTCTTCGCCGAGTGCGTGCGCGTCCTGCGACCGACCGGCGTGCTCGTCGCGAACCTGATCGACGGGAAGACCGGCCTGCCGTTCATCCGGCGGACTGCCGCGACGGTGGCCGCCGCGGTTGGTTCAGGCGTTGTGGTCGCGGAGCGGAAGATCCTGCGGGGCAAGGGGTTCGGGAACGTCATCATGGTCGCGTCGCCGCAGCCGGTGCCCGATCTCATCGACGCGGGACGGCGGGCGCAACCGCCGTACGACGTGATGTCGCTGGGGGAGTTGGCGGGGAAAGCCGCGCCGCTGACCGATGCGGAAGGCTTCGTCACGCCGCGGGCGCCGGCCTCAGTCTTCCGGAGCTGAGTCGGTCGACTGCTTGAGCGACGGCAGAACGCTCGGCCGGAGTCGCGCCGACTGTTCTGACCAGGTGGTCCAGGCGGTCGCGTCCGGGGAGACGGGTGCCCTGGAGCCAGGCCTGGATCGTCGCGCGGGGGATACCGGTCAGCTGTTCGAGGGTGCGGAGCGAGCGCGGCCGAGCGAGGGCCGCGACGGCGTCACCGAGGTCTTCGAGGGTCTCGGCATCGTCCAGCAGTCCGACGATGTCGCGTGGATCGCGGCTCGCTTCCTGCCAGCGCCGATGCCACACGGGGAGCAGGTCCGCCGGCACTCCACAACCGGTGAGGTAGGCGGCGGCGACGTCCCAGGTCGGGAGCTGCTTGCCGCTCGCCGCGCGGATCAGGTGGGGGTGCGAGTAGTGGGCCCGGTCCGCCAACTGGCGGTAGCTGAGGCCGGCCTGGCGGCGGACGCGATGCAGCGCGGCGGCGAACCTTTCGACATCCTCCACGTGTTCAAACATAACTCAACATGTTTCAACAGTTCAAGGTCGGGCTAGGCTTGCGGTTGTGTCTGTTGCAAAGGTTGCCGCCCTGGCCTACTACCCGGTGAAAGGTCTCGCCGGGGTCCCCGTGGAGACCGCCGAGGTCGGTCCCACCGGTCTGCTGAACGACCGGCTGTTCATGTTGGTCGAGCCGGACGGGACGTTCCTCAGCCAGCGCAAGCTGCCCGCGATGGCGACACTGCGGGCCGCGCTCGACGGCGACGTACTGCGGCTGTCGGCGCCGGACGCCCCGGACCTCGACATCGAGATCAGGTACGACGGGAAGCGGCGCGACGTCAGCCTGTTCGGGAAGTGGTTCGGGCAGGGCGTGGTGCAGGACCCGGCCGCGGACGCGTGGTTCACCGAACGACTCGGTACGTCGGCCGCGCTGGTCCGGGTCACGCCCGAGCACGACCGGCCCGGCTGGGGCGCGCATCGCGGGCTCACCGGGTACGGCGACGCGCACGCGCTGATGATCACGTCGCAGGCGTCACTCGACGGGCTGAACGCGCGGATTCTCGAACGCGGCGGCGATGCGATCCCGATGAACCGCTTCCGGCCGAACATCGTGGTGTCCGGCTGGTCGGACCCGCACACCGAGGACGAGGTACTGCGGATGACCGCCGGCGCGGTCGAGATCGGGTACTCAGCGCGCGGGATCCGCTGCGCCGTACCGACTGTCGATCAGGCGACCGGTGCCAAGTCGGGGCCGGAGCCGACGCGGACCCTGGCGACGTACCGGCGGGAACCCGCCTATGGCGGTGGGGTCAGCTTCGGGGTGAAGGCCGCGGTGCTTGCCCCCGGCATCGTTCGGGTGGGCGACGAGATCGCCGTCCGGGAATGGATCCCGGACGGCACTGATCCCGCGCAGTAACTAGCAGGCGACGCGGGCGCGACCGGCGACGGCCTTGTAGGAGCAGGTGTCGAAGGTCTTCCCGGCCGGGGTCTGGAAGCGGGCGGTGTCGCCGGTGTTGTTCCAGACGTACCAGCTCTGGTTCCAGTACAGGGTCAGGGCCCGGTTGCGGTTCTTGCCGGTCCGGACGATGACCGTCGACCGGCCCGGCAGCACGTAGCCGCGCGGGAACACGAAGACGTGGTTCGCGACATCAGCGACGCGGTACCCGGACAGGTTGATCGGCCGGGTGCTGATGTTGCGCACCGTGAAGAACTCGTTGTTCAGCTGGGCGTTGGTGCGGGTGTCCGCGCCCGGCGGGTCGTACTGGATGCCGCCGAGGACGACGGTGATCGCCGCCTCGGCCGAAAGCGGTGCGAGGATCGCCGTGCCGGCGAGCACCACGGCGGCCGTGGCGGCGGAGAAGAGCAGGCGGAAACGTCGTACGAGCATAGGAATGTCCCCTTGGGCAGTGGGCCGATGATCCCCCGGCCCGAATGAGAATGACTGCCGGTCCCCCCGGCGGCGCAAACCTTAGTCGTAACTCTCCGTGCTCGTCAAGCGCTCAATCACACGTGCGTGGGGACGCCGTGCGGCAGCAGGTTCACGCGGTCCTCCAGGCCGGCGTCACGGAACGCGGTCATCAGCTGGTCCGGGCCCTCGGAGAAGTGCGTCCAGCCCTCGGTGTGGACCGGGACGATGGTTGCCCCGTCGAGGATGCGGGCGGCCTCGACCGCGTCCGTCGAGGTCAGCGTGAGGTTCGCGTTGTCGAGCAGACCGGTCCGCGCGGCGCCCGCGAACAGCACCGCGACGTCGATCGCCGGGAACCGGTCGGCGATCTCCTTCACCAGACCGAGCGACGCGTTGTCCCCTGACACGTAGACCGTCGGCAGCCCCTCGCCCTCCAGGACGAACCCGGTCACGAATCCGACGACCGCCTCGGCGCCCTCCGGGCCGTGCAGCGCCGGTACGCCGGTCACCGTGAGTACGCCGCCGTCGGGCCGCGGCAGCTCGATCGACTCCCAGTTCTTCAGCCCGCGGACGCCGGGGATGCGCACCGCCGCGCCCTCGGTCGACAGCACCGTCGGGATCGACGGCAGCAACGCCCGCCCGGCGTCGTCGAGGTTGTCCTTGTGCTCGTCGTGCGACACCAGCGCGACGTCGAACGGACCGAGCTCCGCGGCCGGGATCGCCGGGCCGATCAGCTTGGTCATCACCCGGCCCGGGAGCTGGTAGTCGCGGGGCTCGTCGAAGGCGGGATCGACCAGGAACGTCAGGCCGCCGAGGGACAGGACGGCGGTCGGGCCGCCGATGTGCGTGATCTTCATGACCACGATCCTGCGCCCCCGCGGAGCGTCCGGCCATTGGCCCGGGAGCCATAGTTACCGAAGATCGGGCCATACTGGTGTGATGCGCACAGTAGCGGTCTTCGCGTACGGCGGGATGAGCCCGTTCCACCTCTCGGTGCCGTGCCTGGTCCTCGGCGAACGACGCGGACTTCCCGAGCGGTACGACGTACTCGTCTGCGCCGAGGAACCGGGAACGATGCCGACGAACGCCGGGTACGGGATCACCGTGGAGCACGGGCTCGAGGCGATGGACCGGGCCGACGTCGTGGTCCTTCCGAGTTGGGAGCCGGGGCTGGTCGCTTCCGACGTACTGCTGGAGACGATCCGGCGGGCGCACGCGCGAGGCGCGACCGTGGTCGGGTTGTGCGTCGGGGCGTTCCTGGTCGCGGAGAGCGGGATCGCGGAAGGGCGCGAGGTCGTGACGCACTGGCGATTCGCCGACGAGCTGCGGTCGCGGTACCCGTCGCTGAACGTACGCGCCGACGTGCTGTGGTCCGATCAGGGCGACGTCATCACATCCGCGGGTACGGCGGCCTCGCTGGACTGCTGCCTGCACCTGGTGCGGACGCATCACGGGGTCGAGATGGCGGAGAAGGTTGCCCGCGACATCGTGGTGGCGCCGCATCGCAGCGGGTCGCAGGCGCAGTACATCCCGGTGCCGGTGCCGCCGGACCCGAGCGACGACGTGATCGAGAAGGCGATGGTGTGGGCCCGGGCGCGGCTCGACCAGCCGGTGTCACTCGACGACTGGGCCGGGGCGGTGGCGTTGTCCCGGCGTACGTTCACGCGGCAGTTCCGGGCCCGGACCGGGAGCTCGGGGCAGGCGTGGTTGCTGCGGCAGCGGCTCGACCGGGCGCGGTTGTTGTTGGAAACAACGGATCTGTCGGTCGACCGGGTGGCGAACGAGAGCGGGTTCGGCAGCAGCGACGCGTTGCGGCACCACTTCCACACCCTGCTGGGGACGACGCCGCAGCGGCATCGGCAGGAGTTCTACAGCAGCACGAGCAGGATGTAGATCACCGGCGCCGCGAACGTGACGAGCAGGATCCAGGCCATCATCCGGTGACCCGTCTTGCCGCGGTCGAGCGCGGAGGCGAAGTACAGCACGGCACCCTCTTCGGTGTGCCGGCTCAACCCCATCCGCTTGGCCTCCTCGGGTCGCGGATCCGGACGCTCCTCCGCGAACGCGTCCGGATGAATCCCGAAATGCGCCGGCCCGGCCCGATCCACATCATCACGCTCGGAAAACATCCAGCCTCCCGCAGGTTGGTGGACCAGGTCGTCAAACCATGGTCGCACCAACCCTCAGCAAGAGCGCTCCACCCACTACGAGAAGTTCGCCACCCACGCGTTGCGATCGGCGGTACCCGTCAGGCACAGCAGGATCTTGCAGTGCTCGGTGAAGCCGTAGCCCACCGCTGCGGTCGTCAACCCGCAGTTGAGGATCGTGCTCCTGCTCTGGGCCATCATCTGGTCGAACGCTTGCTTGGCCGTCCAGTCGTCGCCGCCCGCCGCGCTCATCGATCCACCGCTCGCCGTCAGGCGGCTGGCGGACTTCGACCGGCTGCCGGCGTCCGATCGCGAACTCGCCGTCATGTCGCTGTCACGCTTCAGCGGAGCGCAGCCGTTGCTCTTGCGTGCGCTGTCGATCATGTTGAACAGTTGCAGCTCGATCGGCTGCATCGAGCCGCCGTCCTCTGGCGGTGGCGGCGGGGTGGTGGTGGTGGTCTTGGTCGGCTTGGGGGAGTCGATGGTGCGACCCGGGGTGGTGGGCGCGACCGTGGAGTGCTCGGTCGTCGGTGTCGACGTTGGCTCGGTCGTCTTCGGAGTGCGCGAGGGGACCGTGGTCGGGGACGTCGAGTCGGTCGGGGTGTCCGTCGGGGTGTCGGTGGGGGTCGCGGTCGGCGTGGTCGTCGGTGTGACGGTCGGGGTCGCCGTCGGCGCGACGGTCGGCCGGGTCGTCGGGGTCGAGGCCGCGGCCTTGGTCGACGGGGTGATGTAGGTGTCGTCGGTGCGCGTCACGATCGGTACGGACGCGTCGGCGTCGTCGTTCTGCGGCTGGTGCAGCAGGATCCACGAGATCGGCGTGATCACCAGGATCACGGAAGCGATCGCAATCACCGTCCGCCGCCCCCGAGCGGACCGCCCAGCCGCCGCCGACCGAGCCGCAGCCCGCCGCCCCGGCCCACCGGCCCCAGACCCACCAGCCCCAGGCCTCCCGGGCCCTGAACCACCAGGTCCAGATCCGCCCGGCCCGGAACCGCCGGCCCCGGAACGGCCAGGCCCAGAACCCGCCCGCCCACCAGCAAGCCCAGCAGCCCCCGCCGCACCCCCGACCCGATCCAGCCGCTCGCCATCCAGCCGCTCGCCACCAAGCCGCTCACTACCAAGCCGCTCACTACCAAGCCCGGCGCTGCCAACGTGGTCGCTCCCCATGCCGGCCGCCGCGCTGTAACCAGCACCACCGAGGCGGTCCACCCCGAGCCCGGCACTGCCTGCTCGATCGATGCGCACGCTGCGACGGTCCGTGCCGTCGCCGGTGCCGCCGAGGCGGGCTGCGGGGAGCTCGGAACTGCCGGTGCTGGGTGCTGTGTTGCTCGGGGTGTCGACCGGGGCTGCGGAGGCGCGGCGGGCGGCTGAGCCGCGGGCGGCGGCTGCCAGGTCGTCGGCCGCGGAAGCCGCCGCGGCTGAGGTTCCTGCAGTGGGCCCGCTGGGGGTGTTTGGCTGCGGGTCGGCCGCAGGGGTAGTGGCGCCTAGGGAGGCCCAGTCGTCGGCGGCTCGGCGGGTGGACCAGGTGCCGGCGGTTTCGCCGAGGTCCTGGTCCGCGGGGGTTTCCGGGCGCCGGGCCGTGCGGCGGGCGCGGGCCGGGGGTTCGGGGTCGCCCACGATCGACTGCTCGACCCACGACGGCGTACCGGCGGCGCGGCGGCCCGAGAGACCGGACGCGGAGTCTTCGGACGGGCGGCCGGCGTCGGCGGCCGGATAGCCGGCGGCCGGGTAGCTGATGGCCGGGTAATCGGCGGCTGGGTGTCCGGGGGTCGCGTGGTCCGGGGTCGCTTGGTCGGGGGCCGTGTAGCTGGGCAGGGCCGTGCGTGGCGCGTACTGCGGGGTGGCCGGGCGCGACTGGTTGCTGCCGGCCCAGAACGGCGACTCGCTGGACGTGCCGGCGTTCTGCGGGCTCGCCCAGTACGGCGACTCGTCGCTGGAGCGCGGCGCGTAGCGGGGTGGTTCGGGTGGCGGGGGCGGGGTGGTTTCCGCGGGCGGGGTGGACCGGTTGCCGGATCGCGACGAGCGGGACGCGGCCCGGGTCGCCTTCCGGCGTGGTTTGTACCGGCCGTTACCGGACTCGGACATTATTTCGTTGTTCCCTTCCCAGGACGTGCCTCATCAACCGTCCAGCCGGAGCCCCCCAGGAACGTCCGGCAGCAGGACACGATCGGATCTACCCGCGGCGACCGGCCGTGAACCGGCCGGACATTGTGGCTCTGGGACAACATCCCGGCCACACTCGGTGTGCTCGGCACAATGACAGCGCGCCGGCAGCGGACCTCACGTCCGGTGCCTCGAAGTGTGTTCACCACGAAGCACCCGTTCAGCTCCGGCCGAAGTCCTGGACCCAGCTGCCCGGTCCGTAGTCGGACCGCACCTGGCCGGGGTCGTACCCGATGCCGATCGCGGTGAACCGGCAGTTCAGGATGTTCTTCCGGTGGCCGTCGCTCTGCATCCAGGCAGCGACCACCTTCTGCGCGGAGTCGTAGCCGGCCGCGATGTTCTCGCCCCAGCCCGACCCGCGGTACCCGGCGTCCTTGATCCGGTCGCCCGGGTCCTCACCATCGGGGTTGGTGTGGTCCATGTAGTGCCGCCGGACCATGTCCGACGCGTGCTTCCCGGCCGCCTCGACGAGCGCACTGTCCAGCCGGAGCGGGCCGCAGCCCTGCTGCTGACGGATCTGGTTGGTGTAGTCGAGGACCTGCCGCTCCTGCGCGTTCGTCCCGCCACCGCCGGTCGGCGGCTCCGGGGTGTCCTGCGGCGTGTCGGTGGTCCGGGTCTTGGTCGGCGTGCTGGACGGCGTCTTGCTCGTCGACGACGTCCGGGTCGGCTTCGGCTTGCTGTTGCCGCTGTCCGTACGTCGCGACGCGGTCGGCGTCACCGTCACGGTGGTCACGCCGACGGTCGGTGCGGTCGGCGTGGTCAGCGAGTTGCTCGGTGTGTCGCTCGGCGTCCCCGAGGTGCTCGGAGTGAGCGACGTGGAGGTCGAGGTGACGGCCGCCCCGAGGGCCGGCGTACCGACGACCGCGGTGGTGGTGCGGCCGTTCGGCAGGGTCTTGGTGACGGTGATCAGCGGCGTGCCGGCCGTCGTACCCTCGACCGCCGTGCTGCCGTCGACGCGGGTGTCCTCGGAGACGTTCAGCACCTTGGCGGATTCGTCGACGCGGGAGGTGTCGCGGGACATCAGCCAGACCACCGGGCCGATGGCGAGCAGGACCGAGAGCGCGCTGACGGCCGGGCCGACCAGGCCACGGCTCCGTCGGGGAGCTCGTCTACTGCCGCGGTGCCGCCGGGGGGTAGGCGAATCCGTCATGGGATGGGCGAATCCTCTTCGTTCTCGTCGTGCCGAGTAGCGCGTCGTTTCCCCGTGGTAGAGCGATTACAGACAGCACAGGCAACACAGCCAGGTCCCCCCTGGTCACCGAACAGCGACCTTAACCGACGCGCGAGGTCATCGTTACAGAGGCGTGAACCCTCTTAACAATTCCTGAAGAAAACGATTGAGTGAGTGGGGTGGGACCGTCAGCCGCCGAAGTCCTGCACCCAGCTGCCGTTGCCCAGGCCGGCCTTCACAACTCCGCTGTCGTAGCCGATGCCGATCATCGTGTAGGTGCAGTTGAGGATGTTCGCGCGATGTCCCGCACTGTTCATCCACCCTTCCACAACCGCTGCCGCACTCGTGTAGCCGACGGCGATGTTCTCGGCCATCGCGCCACCGGCGAACCCGGCCGCCTTCATCCGGTCGAACGGGCTGCGCCCGTCCAGGCTGTCGTGGGCGAAGTAGTGCTGGGCGACCATGTCGGCGGCGTGCGCGTCGGCTGCCCTGGTTAGGGCCTTGTTCGTCCGCAGCGGTCCACAGCCGGCCTTCGCCCGTTCGGCGTTGGTGAGCGAGAGCACCTGTGACTCCGCAGGACCGGATCCACTACTCGGCTTGGTGGTCTTGGTCTTCGTCGGTGTCGGTGTCGCGGTGTGGCTCGGCTTCGGGGTGGACTTCGACGTCGTGGGCGACGGTGTCCGCGTGCTGCCCCGGCTCGGTGCGGTCGTCGACCTGGTCGGCTTCGGCGTCACGCTCTTCGTCGTCGACCGCGTGGGCGTCGGCGCAGGCGTCGTACGGCGTGGTGTGTACGACGGGCTCGTCGGGATGACCGAAGGTGTCGGCGACGTGTCGTCGCTGACCGGCGCGACCGAGGTGACCGGGGTCTCCTGGCTGGTGACCTTGCTGGTACCGGTCTGTCGCAGAACGAACCATCCGACACCGGCGAGCAGCACAAGAGCCGACAGCGACGCGATGAGAGGCCCGGCCACACCGCTCACGGATGGCCGTCTGTGGTTCGTCATGGTCTGCAGCCTTGCCCGGGACGGCGGTTGCCCACTCCTGCGAGAACATGCACTTCACGAACCTTTGACTATCCCAGTCGTTTGAAACGACCGAGTCACCGCGAGCGGGCGATCACGATGTCCGCGATCACCTTCCAGCCCAGGCTCCGGTACAGCCGCAGGCCGTCGATCGACGCGATCAGGATGCCGCGCTTGGCACCCTTCGCCGCGGCCGCCTCGACCAGCGACGCCATCACCGCGCTGCCGAGTCCGCGCCGGCGGTGCGCCGGGTCGGTCTCGATCCGGTCCGCGACCGCGTCCGCGCCGACGACGGCCATCCGGCCGCTCGACACCACGCCGCCGTGCAAGGTCGCGCGGGTGATGATCAGGTCGTCCTCGAGCTCGGTGTGCAACGCGTACCGCTCGTGCAGCTTCAGGGCCGGTTGCTCCGACAGCTGGATCGTCATCAGCCAGTCCTGGTCCTGCTGGACCTCGAGGCCGAGATCCTCCAGCTGCTCGATCCGGGCTTCCTTGTCGTCGGTGGCCAGCGTGATCCAGCCCGCGCCCCGCCCACCGCCGTGCTGGAGGGCGAGCTGGGCGGCACGTTCCACCCGTTCCGGTTTGTCGTCGGCATCCAGTACGACGTACTCGGTCGGCCTGTTCTCCTCGCCTGCCCGGACGATCAGGATGCCGTCGTTGTCGTCCTCAACCGTGGTCCAGCCCCGCGAGACGGACCACCCGGCCTGCCAACGGCGGACGAGTTCCTCACGATCTCTCACCCGTCGATTCAAGCAGCCCGGCACCGCGACGGCGAGAGGGACGGGTGTCGTTTGTCACCAACTGGCCGTATTCCGCCGTCAACAGCGGGTCACCGTTACCGCTCGGAGCAGCCTGGCCGCAACCCCTCGGCGCGGGTTCCTGACCGATCAGTCGGGTCGGTCGCTCGCCAGCAGGTCGAAGACCAGGAGGTCGACGTACGCGCCGTCCCGGAGTGGGCTGGCGCGACGTTCGTGACCGACCTGCGTGAAGCCGTTGGCCTTGGCAACGTGCGCGGACGCACTGTTGCCTTCGGCGGCCATCACCACCAGCCGCCGGCGCCCGAGCCCACCGTCCGCGATCGGAGTGAACGCATGCGCGATCACTAGTTCGACGGCGGTCTTCATCACCTTGCGGCCGCGCGCGTCCGGGTGCGCCCAGTACCCGATCTCGCCCAGCGTCGGATCGATCCGGTGGTTCAGGTCGAAGATGCTGACGTTCCCGAGCAACTCGTCGGTCGCCGCGTCGACGACCGCCCACGAGACGCCCACGCCGTCCGCGAGCATCTGCAGCCGGCCCGTGATGAACCGCTGGGCGTCCTCGAGCGAGTACGGCGACGGCAAGCCGGCCAGCCAGTACTGCGTCCGCTCGTCACTGCACCCCTCCATCACCCGCTGCGCGTCCGACTCCCGCAACGCCCGCAGGCGAATCCCGCGGCCCTCGAGCTCGGGCACGCGCCACCAGTTGCCCTGTGGTTCGAGCTCTTCGTCGCGGCCGACCGACGCGACCCACTCGTCCTTACGTACGCCGCGCGCCCGGCCGCCGCCCGGGATCGTCACCAGCCCACGGAAGCCGGCCTTCCACGCCACCCGCCGGCTCGCCCAGTTGTCGACGAACGCCCGCCAGATCACGCGCTGCCAGCCGAGTTCGTCGAACGCGTACCGCACGGCCAGCTTGAGCGCCCGGGTCATCACACCGTTGCCCCGGACATTCGGTGTGACGGCGAACCCGACCTCACCGACGCCACCCTCACCGTCGCCGAGGTCGACGGTGCCGGCGTACCGGCCGTCGTACTCGATCGCCCACGCCCACATGGTGTTCGCGCGCCAGCCGTTCGGGATCACCTCGGTGAGGAAGTGCACCGCGTGCTCGTGCCCGTAGGGGACCGGGATGGTCGTCCACTGCTGCATTGTCGGGTCCTGGCACATCCGGAAGACCGGCTCCACGTCCTCGGCCGTGTGGGCACGGAGCGTCACCACACCATCGGTCAGCACGGGGACGTCTTCGGGGAATCGCATGCTTCAGGGTGACGCGCAGCCACCGGCTGGGCAACGCATTTCCCTGACAGCGAGACATTTCGAAAGTAGGCTGTGAAGGTGAACGCAGCCGGAGCAGAGCCGCCACGCGGCCGCGGGGGTCAGTTGGCCGCCCAGCGGCAGGCCACGATCGTTGCCGAGGTCAACAGTCGGGGTGCGGTCACGGTGGCCGAACTCGTCGACCGCTTCGGTGTCTCGGACATGACGATCCGCCGCGATCTCGACGCCCTCGACTCCAGCGGCCTGCTGCACAAGGTGCACGGCGGCGCGACGTCGGTCGGTCTGCGCAGCGCGCACGAGCCGGGCTTCGACGCCAAGCTGACGCAGGAGTCCGCGGCCAAACAAGCGATCGCTGCCGAGGCCGCCACCCGCGTCCAGCCGGACAGCGCGATCGGCATCGGCGCCGGTACGACGACGTACGCGCTGGCCCGGCAGCTCTTGCGGGTGGAGAACCTGACAGTCGTCACGAACTCGGCGCGGATCGCGGACGTGTTCCACGGCAACGGTCGCTCGGACCGCACCGTCGTACTGATCGGTGGCATCCGGACGCCGTCGGATGCGCTGGTCGGGCCGATCGCGACCGCGGCGCTGGCGTCGCTGCACCTCGACCTGTTGTTCCTCGGCGCGCACGGTGTCGATGCCGAGCACGGGTTGAGCACGCCGAACCTGATGGAGGCCGAGACCAACCGGTCGTTCATCGCCGCCAGCCGCGAGATCGTCGTGGTCGCGGATCACACCAAGTGGGGGACCGTCGGTCTGAGCACGTTCGCGACCTGGGCGGACCTGGACGTGATCGTCACGGACAACGGCCTGTCGACCGCTGCCCGCAAGGCCATGCGCGACACCGGGTGTGACCTGGTGATCGCTTCCTGAGGTACGGCGTCAGCTGACCCGGGATGCCCCGGCCGACGGGGTCGCGGCCAGCGAGGTCGGCGCGTTGAAGCCGTGCTCCGCGAACGCCTTCTCGATTGCGGCCAGGACCGATTCGGCCGCGCTGGCCTCGACCAGCGCGATGATGCAGCCGCCGAAGCCGCCACCGGTCATCCGCGCACCGAGCGCGCCCGCCTCGAGAGCGGTGTCGACGGCAACGTCCAGCTCCGGCACGGTGATTTCGAAGTCGTCGCGCAGCGAGGCGTGCGACGCGGTGAACAGCGGGCCCACCTCACGCAGCTTGCCGGCCCGCATCAGCGCGACCGCGTCCTCGACCCGGCGGATCTCGGTGACCACGTGCCGCACCCGGCGCCGTACGACGTCGTCCGACAACCGCGCCAGCGCGTCGTCGAGCTCCTCGAAGGCGATCGACCGCAGCGCCGGTACGCCGAGCTCGGCCGCGGCCTGCTCGCAGCTCTTCCGGCGCGCGGCGTACTCACCGTCGACGTGCCGGTGCGGTGCCTTCACGTCGACGACCAGCAGGGCGAGGTCGTCGGCCGGCGGGTCGAACGGGATCTGGTCGGTCGACATCGCGCGGATGTCGAAGAACAGTGCGTGGCCCGCGGTGCAGCACATCGAGGCCATCTGGTCCATCAGTCCGACCGGCGCACCGACGTACTGGTTCTCGGCCCGCTGGGCGAGCCGCGCCACCTCGGCCGGGTCGACCTCGATGTCGCGCAGGCCGAGCAACGCCACGAACGTCGCGCACAGCAAGGCGGCCGACGATGAGAGCCCCGCGCCGGACGGGAGGTCGGAGTCGACCAGCAGGTTCGCGCCGCCGATCGGGTAGCCGGTCTCGCGCAGGATCCACGCGGCACCGGCCGGGTACGCCGCCCAGTCGCCGACCGAACCGGGAGCCAGCTCGTCGATCGCGAACTCGATGGTGCCCGGGTGCCCGCTGGACGCGACCGCGATCCGGCCGTCGTCGCGCTTCGAGGCGGTGATCTGGATCCGGTTCGGCAGCGCGATCGGGAGTACCAGGCCGTCGTTGTAGTCGGTGTGCTCGCCGATCAGGTTGACCCGCCCGGGAGCGCGCCAGGTGCCGTCGGGCGCCGTACCGAAGAGATCCTCGAAGCTCACGAGCCAACCTTCCGCAGAGTCTCGGCCACGTCCTCGGGCCGGGTGTCGCTGATGAACGCGCCCATACCGGACTCGGAGCCGGCCAGGTACTTGATCTTGTCCGCGGCCCGCTTGATCGACAACAGCTCCAGGTGCAGGTAGCCGAGTTCGCGGTCGATCCGGACCGGTGCCTGGTGCCAGGCGGCGATGTAGGGCAGCGGCTCGCCGTACAGACCGTCGAGGCGGTTCAGAACGTCGAGGTACAGCTCGGCGAAGTCGTCGCGCTCGCCGACCGACAGCTCGTCGATCCCGCCGACCTGACGGTGCGGGTACAGGTGCACCTCGACCGGCCAGCGGGCCGCCTCCGGGACGAACGCGGTCCAGTTGCCGTTCTCCGCGACAACCCGGGTGCCCTCCTTGCGCTCGGCGGCCAGGACGTCGGCGAACAGGTTGCTGCCGGCCACTTCCTGGTGCTTGCGCGCCTGGGCGAGCAGGGTCCGCATCCGCGGCGGGACGAACGGGTAGGCGTAGATCTGGCCGTGCGGGTGGCTGAGCGTGACGCCGATCTCGCGGCCGCGGTTCTCGAACGGGAAGATCAGTTCGACGTCGTCGCGGGCGCTCAGCTCCGCGGTCCGGTCGGCCCAGGTGTCGACGACGAGCCGGGCCTGGCCCTGGGACAGGTTGGTGAACGAGCGGTTGTGGTCGCTGGTGAAGCAGACCACCTCGGTCCGGCCGGGGCCGGCGAAGGACGGGAACCGGTTCTCGAAGACGGCGACGTTGTAGTCGTGGTCCGGGATCTCGGTCGGGTTGCCCGGCTTGCTCGGGCACAGCGGGCACTGGTCGGCCGGCGGCAGGTACGTGCGGGTGTTGCGGTGCGTCGCGTAGGTGATCACGTCACCGGTCAGCGGGTCGGTGCGCAGCTCGACCTGCGGTTGCGGTGCGGGCAGGCCACGGGTGTCCTCGAGCGGCACCCGGGGCGGCGCGTCGGCCGGGTCGTAGTAGATCAGCTCGCGCCCGTCCGACAGTTTGGTGTCGGTCCGGCGGACACCGCGGGGTGTGTTCATCGTGTGACCCTCCCGGCCGTACGACGCGTCCGGCCAGGAATCATCGTAAACCAACAAACTCGAACACGCACGGCGGCCCGAGCGCCCGCTAGGCTTGGTAGATGGACGACTACGCCCTACGCCCGCCCTCTCGTGGTCTGACGAGAGGGCGCTAGGAAACTCCACCCATGAACGACTCCCTGCTGCTGAACATCGTTCTGATTCTGGTCTTCGTGTTGATCGGCGGTGTCTTCGCCGCCGCCGAAATGGCCCTCGTGTCACTGCGGGAGAGCCAGCTGAAGGCACTCTCGCACCGCGGCAAGCGTGGCGCGATCGTCGCGAAGGTCGCCGCCAACCCGAACCGGTTCCTGTCCGCCGTGCAGATCGGCGTGACCCTGATGGGCTTCCTGTCCGCCGCCTTCGGTGGCGCGACGCTGGCCGACGCCCTCGCCCCGCACCTGCGCAACCTCGGCCTGCCCGAGTCGGTCGCGAACACCGTCGCGCTGGTGCTGATCACCATCTGCATCTCCTACGTCTCGATCGTGCTCGGCGAGCTCGCGGCCAAGCGGCTCGCGCTGCAACGCGCCGAGACGTTCGCGCTCGGCCTGGGGCCGCTGGTCGACCGGATCGCCTCCGGGGCCCGGCCGGTCATCTGGCTGCTCTCCAAGTCGACCGACGTGGTCGTGCGGGCCCTCGGCGGCGACCCGAACGCGAACCGCGAGGTGATGACCGACGAGGAGCTCCGGGACCTCGTCTCGGCGCACGAGTCGCTCGGTGAGGAAGAGCGCAAGATCGTCGACGACGTCTTCGAGGCCGGCAGCCGCCAGCTCCGCGAGCTGATGCTGCCGCGCACCGAGGTGGACTTCGTCGACGCCGAGATGCCGGCGTACAAGGCGGTGAAGTTCGCCGCCGAGCGGCCGCACTCGCGGTACCCGGTGATGAACGGTTCCGCCGACGACATCGTCGGGTTCGTGCACGTCCGCGACCTGTTCGACCCGGCCGTCGCGACCCGCTCGGTGCGCGTCGGCGACCTCGCGCGCGACGTACTGATGCTGCCCGACACCGCGAAACTGCTGCCGACGCTGACTGAGATGCGCCGCCGCAGTACCCACCTCGCGATCGTCCTCGACGAGTACGGCGGCACCGCCGGCATCGTCACGCTCGAGGACCTGGTCGAGGAACTGATCGGCGACATCAAGGACGAGTACGACGAGGAGCCGGCCGAGACCACCCGGTTGCGCAGCGGCGACATCGAGGTCGACGGCCTGCTGAACCTGGACGACTTCGCCGACGCGACCCTGATCGAGCTCCCCGACGGCCCCTACGAGACCGTCGGCGGGTTCCTCGCCGCCAGCCTCGGGAAGGTCCCGTCGACCGGCGACGAGGTGCCGCTCGACGCCCACACGCTGACCGTCACCGAGATGGACGGCCGCCGGGTCGCCCGGGTCCGGCTGCACCTGGTCACGCCGGGAGCGGAGCCGCCTCCGGCCGACGCGCCAGCACCTGCCGCCGACTGAGCACCACCAGCCCACCCACGACGTACCCGAGGCCCTGGAAGACCAGGACCGGGATGATGCCAACGGCGTCGCCGAGGAACCCGGCCGCGGTGATGCCGATCAGCACCGCGACACTCTCGGCGGCGCCGACCGCGCCGAAGATCCGGCCGCGGGTGCCGTCGACGGTGAGGTGCTGGAAGACCGTCATCATCCCGGCGACGGCCAGTGCGCCGGGCAGGCCGACGACGATCATGCAGACGAACGCCGGGACCACGCTGCTCGACACCAGCGGGTAGAGGAACAGCGTGACGTCGATCAGGCCGAAGGCGAAGGCGCCGATGCCCCACAGGGTCGCGGCCGGCCAGCGGGAGCCGATCGCGGCGGCGATCAGGCCGCCGACGATCCCGCCGATCGCCTGCGAGGACACGATCAGGCCGTAGACCTTCGCGTCGCCGCCGATCTCGGCGCTGACGAACGGTGCGAAGAGCGTGCTCATGATCCCTTCACCGACCCCGGTGACCATGGAGAACACGAAGAACAACCGCATCGCCGGGCTGGCGACGCACAGCCGCAGCCCCTCGGTCCATTCGGTCTTCAGGCGCTTGATCGCCCCGCCGGTGGTCTGCTCTTCGGTGACGGTTCGCTGGTGCCGATATCGCATCGCGGCGACCAGGACGACAGCGATCAGGAACGTCGCGGCGTCCCCGAAGGCCAGCAGCGTCAGCCCGCCCGCGGCCGCGAGCACACCACCGAGCGCGGCGCCGATCAGGCGGGCGAGGTCGCGGATCTGACTGTTCAGCGCGTTCGCCGTCACCAGTTGCTCGGGGTTCACGAGCACTGGGACCAGCGACTGTTCGGCAGGGGTGAAGAACTGTTGCAGACAGCTTTGCGCGAGTACGACGCCGTACACGATCCAGATCATGCTCGCGTCGTGGACGGCGACGAGCGGGATCAGCACCAGCGCGTTGAGCACGTTGGTCACGATCATCGTGGTCCGCTGGTTCCACCGGTCGACGAAGACGCCGGCCAGCGAGCCGAAGACGACGGCCGGGAGGAAGGACGCGAGCAGCAGTCCACCCGAGGCCAGCGTCGATCCGGTCAGTACGTACACCTGGAACGCGAGACCGGTACGCAGCAGCCAGTCGCCGATCAGTGAGATCAGGCCGGCGCTGAGCATCAGGCGGTAGTCACGTTGCCGTGCGAGGACGCCCCACAAGTCCTTCATCTGCTTACTCCGCTTCGTTGTCCGATTCCGGTCCGTTCTCCGGGGAGACTGTGACGATCTGGGTGATGGAGACATGCCGGCTGCCGGGCGGGCGGGCGGACTTGTCGTCGATGGGTCGCTGGTCGATCCAGCGCTGTAGTAGGGCGTCGATCTCGGTGACCAACTCGGTGAGCTCGTCGGCCGTCAGATAGAAACCGCTCTGCCCGATGCCGGTGTTGTCGCGCCACTCGACGCCTTCGGCCGGCCGCTGCAGCTGCCACCGGCTCAGCGAGTCGAGCGCCCGCTCGGCCAGCAACTGCTCGAGGACGTCGGCGGCCGCGGCACCCTCCGGGGTCGCGGCGGCGTCTCGCCAGGACTGCGACGTCGACACCAGCCGCCATGGCCGCTCACGGTTGTCCTTCCCCGGCGCCGGCTCGACGAAGTCGTACTTCGCGAGCTGTCGCAGGTGATGCGACGCCAGCGCCTGACTGATCCCGAGCTGCCGCGCCGCGTCGGCCGCGGTCATCGGCCCTTCCCGCCCGAGCAGCGACTGCAGGTCCAGCCGGACCGGATGCGCCATCGCGCGAATCGCCAGCGGATCGTTCAGCAACCGCGACCGCCGCGGATCCTTCTCCAAAGACATGCTTGGAATATGCGGTACGCCGGATGCGATGTCAAGCCGTTGCTTGGAATGTCAGTTCTGGCTGTCGTCCCCCTGGTCGCTCGCGGTGGGCGTCGGGGTGATCGTCGGGGCGTTGCCCGCCTGGTCGATGAACACACCGGCGGTCCCGGCCGCGCCGGCGACGAGCAGCCCGGCCAGAACCGCGAGCAGCCGGCGCAGTAGGGAGCGTGGAGCCGCGGTGAGCTCAGTGGTCCGCGCGGTTGACCGGTCGGAGCCGGTCCAGGCGGCGAGCTCTGTGGCCGTGGGCCGGTCGTCGGGGTCTTTGGCCAGCAGGGAGCGGAGGAGATCACCGACGGGCGCCGGGAGATCCGCGGGAAGGGCCGGCTCGACCTCGACGTGCTGGTAGAGGATCGCGGTCGGGTTGTCGCCCTCGAACGGCGGGCGCCCGACGAGCAGTTGGTACAACACGCAGCCGAGCGCGTACACGTCCGAGGCCGGTGTGGCCGAGTGGCCCAGGGCCCGCTCGGGCGCCAGGTAGTAGCTGGTGCCGAGGATCGTCCCGGACGACGTGGTGGTCAGCGACGAAGTGCCTGGCGAGCGGGCGATGCCGAAGTCGGCCACCTTCACCGAACCGTCGAGGTCGATCAGCAGGTTGTCCGGCTTGATGTCGCGGTGCACGATCTCGTGCCGGTGCGCGGCGGCCAGGCCGGAAGCCGCCTCCCGGACGATGGCGACGGCCCGCTGCGTCTCCAGCGGGCCGTGCAATGCGAGTTCGTGGGTCACGCTGCGACCCTCGACCAGCTCCATCACCAGGTAGTACTCGCCGTTGGAGTGGCCGAAGTCGTAGACCGCGACGACGTGCGGGTGTTTCACGACGGCGGCGACCCGGGCCTCCCGCTGGAACCGCGCCGTCGCGAACGGGTCCCGGAGATCGGGTCGCAGGAGCTTTACCGCCACCGGTCGGCCGAGAAGTTCGTCGTACCCGTGGTAGACCTCGCCCATCCCACCGTGGCCGAGGATCTCCTTGGTGCGATACCGCCCCGCTAGCAGCACATCCGGCCGGTACCCACGTTGGTCGCTGACGATTCAGTGATTGTGATGTTGAGTCAGGATCGAAATGTCGAGTCCCACCGGGCGGCGCCGACGTCTGCTGCGAAGATCCAGTCAGCCGTACCCGAAAGGACAACCGGTCATGAAGTACCTGCTGATGATCCACAGCAACCCGATCACCTGGGGCCACCCGTCGTTCCTGCACACCGAAGCGGGCAAGGCGCTGCCGAAGAAGGCCCGTGACGCACTCACCGCGCAGCTCGACGACCTGCTCACCGAGCTCGACAAGTCCGGCGAACTGATCAACGCGGTGCCACTCGATCCACCGTCGAAGACCCGCGTGGTCCGGGTCCGGGAAGGTGTCCGCGCGACGACCGACGGGCCGTACTCCGAGGCGAAGGAGCAGCTCGCCGGGGTCTTCCTCATCGACGTGGAGACCCCCGAGCGGGCGGAGGAGATCGCTGCCACCATCCCTGAGGCCGAGTTCTTCGCGGTAGAAGTACGCCCGGTCTCAGTGTTCGACTAGGCGGGTGTGGTTCTGGGTGGTGGCCAGGGCTGGGTCGAGGGTGCCTAGGGCCAGCCAGGTGGCGCCACCCACGCCGTCTTTGGCGGTGCGGACTTCGCCGGCGAAGTGTTGGCGGATCAGCTGGCCGACGGGGGACGATTCGCCGGCGACGCTGCCGGCCAGCACCATCGGGCCCTTGTCCGAGGTGGTTTTCAGGCGGGCGACCGTTTCGGTGAGCAACTCGGCTGCGCGTTTCACCAGGGTCTGAGCAGTCTCGTCGTTCTGGGCGTACGCCGCCATCACGGTCGGCGCCAGTTCGGCGAGCATCACCGGCGGGCGGCTGTTCACGGTCCGCACCAGGTCGTCGCGCAACGCGTCGTACCCTTCCCGCAGTCCGGTCGCGTTCTCGTCCCGCTCCGGCAGGAGCGCCTGTACGACGGCCTGCCCGAGGACCCCGAGTGGCTCGCGCAGGTCAAGCGCCTGCAGCACGCTGCGCACTGCCTCCCGGCCGAACCAGAACCCCGATCCATCGTCACCCAGCAACCAGCCGTGGCCGCCGGCCGTGCGGAGCAATTGGTGGTTCCGCACGAGTCCGGCGTTGCTGCCGGTGCCCGCAATCAGCACGGTGCCGTCCGGTTCCGGCGTACCCGAGGCGAAAGCGACCTCCAGGTCACCGATGTACTCCGGTGGCACCGTCAGGCCTGCGCCGGTCCAAGCGGCCTCGAACTGGGCGGCCACGTCGGGGCGGCCCAGTGCCACTCCGCCGGCCATGCCGACGACGCCTGCCTGGACGGCGCTCGGGTCCAGCCCGGTGAGGGCCGCGTGAAGCGCCTGACCGAAGTTGGCCGCCGCGCTTGCCGGGTGGCTCGTCGGGTTTCCGCCCGCGGCAGCTCCGCGACCGACTACGTTGCCTTCAGAGTCCGCGATCACGATCCGGGTGGAGGTCCCGCCCAGATCTCCGCCGAGCACCAGTGGGTCGACCGACATACGCGATGCTCCAAACTGCTCAAACGAGCCTAATGTCAAGCACAACAGAACAAGGTCACGCAACGGTCCCGAGCGAGGGAGATCCCACGGATGAGCAGCCTTGACTTAAGCTGCCAGTTGAGAAAAGTTCTGTCCAGCAAACCGCAAACTTGCGCAGTTGTCGGCACGAGGAGTGTCGAAGCGTGCAGATTAGCCGAGGGGTGGGCCCGCTGATGGCCAGCAGTACTACGGGGGAGAGCACCACGGGCGGCGTGAGCGCGCAGGCCTACGTTCAGACGCTGATGCCGATCCTGTCCGCGGTCACCACGCAGATCGACGGCCCGATCCAGCAGGCCGCCGACCTGATGGTCGCCTCGCTGCGGGCGAACGGCGTCATCCAGGCCTTCGGCTCCGGCCACTCCGAGGCGCTCGCGATGGAGATCGCCGGCCGCGCCGGCGGGCTGATCGCCAGCAACCGGATCGCGCTGCGCGACCTGGTCCTGCTCGGTGGCGAGCCGCCGGAGCTGCTGCGGAGTGCGGAGCTCGAGCGCGACCCGCAGTACTCGCGCAAGCTCTACGAACTGTCCGCGGCCCGCGAGGGCGACCTGTTCATCATCGCCTCCAACTCCGGCGTCAACGGTTCGATCGTCGAGCTCGCGAGCGTGGTGAAGGAGAAGGGCCACCCGCTGATCGCGATCACCTCGCTGCAGCACACGGGCGGCATGGACTCGCGGCACCCGTCCGGCAAGAAGCTCATCGACTTCGCGGACGTGGTGCTCGACAACGAGGCGCCGTACGGCGACTCCGTGCTCGACCTGCCCGGTGGTGGGAAGGTGTGCGCGGTCTCGTCCATCACCGCCGCGCTGATCGCCCAGATGCTGGTCGCCGAGGTGCTCCGCCGGATGACCGAGGCCGGCGAGACCCCGCCGGTGTACCTGTCCGCGAACATCCCGGGTGGCGACGAGCACAACCACGCCCTGGAAGCCCTCTACACCGGTCGCATCCGCCGCACCGCCTGACAACAGCCCGGAAGCACCCTGAAGTACTAGCCTGCCCAGGTGCTGAAACGGCGGACGTTACTGCAAGCGGCGCTGGCCGGTGCCGTCGTGAGCGGATGCTCCGGCGCCCCGGCCGCGCCGCCGGTGTCACCGGAGAACCCGTTCACCGTCGACGGGAACGCACCGCTCGACGTGGTGGTCAGCGAGGAGTACGGCGGGTTCGCGGCGTCGGCGTACCGGAAGAAGTACGCGAGCGCCGTCGTCACGCCCAAGGTGACGCGGCAACTGTCGGACGAGCTGCTGCCCCGGTTCGCCGCGGGCAGCCCGCCTGACGTGGTGCTCAGCGCCGGTGACAGCGCCCTCGAGCTCGGCCGGCTGGTCAAGGACGGTGCGCTGGCCGATCTGCAACAGTTGCTCGACGCACCTTCCTGGGACAACCACGACGCCAAGGTCAAGGACCAGCTGCTGTCCGGCATGCTCGACGTCGGACGGTACGACGGTACGCAGCGCAGCCTGAACTACGTCGCGACCGTCTACGGGATCTGGTACTCGGCCGGCCTGTTCCAGCGCAACGGCTGGGAGGTCCCGCACAGCTGGCCGGATCTGCTCGCGCTCGGCACCGACATGAAGGCGGCCGGTCTCGGACCGTTCATGTACGCCGGCACGCACCCGTACTACCTCCTCGAACTCGTGCTCACGCTGGCCGCCAAGACCGGCGGACCGGACGTGCTCAAGCGGATCGACAACCTCGACGACGGTGCGTGGAAGGACGAGAGCGTCACCCGGGCGATCGCCGCGGTCGGCGAGCTGACCAAGCGCGGCCTGCTCGCCCCCGGGACCGCGCAGTACGACCACATCGGTTCGCAGAAGCGCTTCCTGGCCTCGAAGGCGGGGATGCTGCCGTGCGGCAACTGGCTCGAGAACGAGATGAAAGGCCTGGTCCCGGAAGGGTTCGGGCTGACGATGTTCGCCGTACCGCCGCTCGACAACTCGCCGGCGCTCGCCAGCGGACTGCATGTCGCCGCGACGGCGCCGCTCGTGGTGCCCGAGAAGGCGAAGAACAAGGCGGGCGGGCTCGAGTACCTGCGGGCGCTGTTGTCCGCGGACGTGGCGGCGCAGGTCAGCTCGGAGTCCAGTCAGCTCACGATCGTCCGCGGCGCGGCCGACGGGTTGGAGATGAGTACGGCGCTCCGCTCGGCCCGCGATCTCCTGTCGGCCGCCGGCGATCAGGTGATCACCTGGTACTTCGACACCTGGTACCCCGCGTTCGCCACCACGGCCGCCACGACGACGGCTCAGTTCATGGCGGGCGGTGTCCAGCAGTCCGAGTGGACCGCCCGCATCCAGGCCGCGGCCGACAAGCTCAAACAGGACGCCGAGGTGACGAAGTACCACCGCGACTGAGAGCTGGGTTAGGTTAGGGCAACCTAACTCGAATCTTGTGAGGTCTCTATGCGCCGCCTGGTGGTCCTGATCGTTCTCCTGCTCGGGTTGAGCGGCTGCGGGTCCGAGGACAAGCCGGAGGCGGCGAGTTCGCCGGGTGGTGGCGCGTTCCCGGTGACGATCAAGAACAAGTACGGCGACACCGTGGTCAAGGCGGCGCCGCAGCGGGTCGTGACGGTCGGGCTGGTGGAGCAGGACGCGCTGCTCGCGCTGGGCGTCGCGCCGGTGGGGACGACCGAGTGGTTCGGGGAGAAGCCGGGCGCGCTGTTCCCGTGGGCGAAGGCGAAGCTCGGGGACGCGGCCGTGCCGCAGGTGCTGAGCGACAAGGACGGGTTGCAGTTCGAGAAGATCGCGGCGCTGCGGCCGGACCTGATCATCGGGCTGTACTCCGGGATCTCCGCAGACGACTACAAGAAGCTCGGCGCGAACATCAGCGCGGAGCGGATCGCGCTGCTCGATCAGCAGGCGCTGGTGTGGTTCCCGACCAAGGGCGGTACGGCGAAGTTGAAGGCGGACCCGCTGTACAAGAACCTCAGAGTGCGTACCGAGGGACGGGACGTGTTCGTCGAGGAGGACTACGACGACCAGCTGTACGGCGCGACGAGTTTCGTGTCCGTGCTGAGCCTGCCGATCGTGCTCGACGAGCTGGTGCCGAAGCTGGCGGCCGCGGTGGACGGCGACCCCGCCACGAACGCGTAATTCCCCGTCGCCGTCGGGTCCCGCTCGCCGTACTCTCGGAAGTGGGAGTGAAAGCTATGGCGTGGTTGCTGTCGGCGGGTGTGTTTCTGCTGCTCTGCGCCCTGCTGAGCCTGCTTCTGAGCCTGCTGCTGCCGCACCCGCCGCAGGGACGCTGGCGGCGTGGGCTGGAGCAGCGGACCGCTCGTGTCACGTCGCGCCTGCATCGGCGGGCCGTCGTCGAGCCGGATCCGTTCGACACGCTCCGCCTGCAGACCCGCCTGGGTCACCTGTCCAGCAAGATTCGCAGCGTCGAGTCCACGCCGCACATCTACGCCCGGGCCCATCGCCTGATGGCACTGGAGGCGGCGTACGACGACCTTCTCGACGAAGCGTGCCGCCTGGCCGGCGTCCCCGGCGAACCCGAACAACAACGCTCCGAAGCCAAACGCTGGCACGAAGAACAAGAACTAGCCGCCCGCGGCTGGTCCTGGTAACCCCGCACCCCAGCCCACCCCACCGCGCCGGGTGCCCCCTCCCTCACCCCGCCGAGCGAAGCGAGGCGGGCATAACTCTGAGCTTATGGAGGGTCGCGACCCGCCCGGGTGTGGAGTGAACTAGAGCCGCTGGCAGAATCGCCCTTATGTCCCATGCTGCGTCTGACCCCTCCGCAGCCGGTTCCCAGCGGCGCCCCCGCGTGCTCTCCGGGATCCAGCCGACGGCGGACTCCTTCCACTTCGGCAACTACCTCGGCGCGTTGCGGCAATGGGTGGCCCTGCAGGACGACCATGAGGCGTTCTACTGCGTCGTCGACCTGCACGCGATCACCGTGGACTACGAGCCGAAGGCGCTCCGCGAGCGCACCCGCCGGTCCGCGGCGCAGTTGCTCGCGGCCGGGATCGACCCGGAGCGCTCCACCCTGTTCGTCCAGTCGCACGTGCCCGAGCACGCGCAGCTGGCCTGGGTGCTGGGCTGCCTGACCGGGTTCGGCGAGGCCAGCCGGATGACGCAGTTCAAGGACAAGTCCGCCAAGGGCGGCGCCGACCGCGCCACCGTCGGCCTGTTCACGTACCCGATCCTGCAGGCCGCCGACATCCTCATCTACCAGGCCGACCGGGTCCCCGTCGGTGAGGACCAGCGCCAGCACCTGGAACTGACCCGCGACCTCGCGCAGCGGTTCAACCACCGGTTCGGCAAGACCTTCCGGCTGCCGGAGCCGTACATCGTCAAGGAGACCGCGAAGATCTCCGACCTGCAGGACCCGAGCGCCAAGATGAGCAAGTCCAGCTCGTCGCCGGCCGGCATCATCGACCTGCTCGACGACCCGAAGGTGAGCGCGAAGAAGATCCGCTCCGCGGTCACCGACTCCGGCCGGGACGTGATCTTCGACCAGGAGAACAAGCCCGGCGTCGCGAACCTGCTAACCATCTACTCCGCGCTCACCGGCCGCAAGATCAGCGAGCTCGAGGACGAGTACGCCGGCCGCGGGTACGGCGACTTCAAGAAGGACCTCGCCGACGTGGTGGTCGAGTTCGTCACCCCGTTCCGCGAGCAGACGCTGGCCTACCTCGACGACAAGGCGCAGCTGGACGCGATCCTGGCCGCCGGCGCCGAGCGCGCCCGCGCGGTCACCGAGCCGACCCTGGCCCGCGTCTACGACCGCCTCGGGTTCGTCGCCGGCCCGCCCCAGGGCCGGTAGGCCGCGATGACCACGATCGGTGTCGCGGTCCCGATCGCGGAGCCGTACGGCTCGGAGCTGCAGAAGTACCGGGCCGAGTTCGGTGATCCGATGGCCGGGTCGATCCCGACGCACGTGACGCTGCTGCCCCCGACCGAGATCGACGCGGCGGACCTGGAGAAGATCGACGAGCACCTGCTCGCGGTCGCGGCGCGGTTCCCGAGCTTCCGGATCCGGCTGCGCGGTACGGCGACGTTCCGGCCGATCTCGCCGGTGGTGTTCGTGCCGCTGGCCGAGGGCATCTCGTCCTGCGAGGTGTTGCAGTCCCAGGTCCGGTCCGGCCCGCTGCAGGTCGACCTCCGGTTCCCGTACCACCCGCACGTGACGGTCGCGCACGACCTCGACAAGGCCGCCCTCGACAACGCGTACGACGCCCTCGCGGAGTACGACTGCGCCTTCGACGTCGAGTACTTCAGCCGGTACGAGCACGGTGCCGACGGCGTGTGGCGCCCACAACGGTCGTTCCCGCTGGCAGGCTGAGTCTCCTCGTTCGGGGTACAGGAGAAGTGATGAACATCAAGTCGGTCTGGCAGTGGTTCAGCCGGACGCAGCTGTGGCGCGCCTGGAACCGGTACGGCAACCGGCGCGGGAACCGCCTGGCCGGGGCCACCAGTTTCTTCGGCTTCCTGTCGCTGTTCCCGCTGATCGTGCTGACCGCGGCGATCATCGGGCCGCTGCTCGGCGACCGGGCGATCGTGGCGCTGAAGAAGGCCCTGCACCAGTACCTGCCCGGGATCGGCGACCGGATCGACATCGACGCCCTGATCGCCAACGCGGGCACCATCGGACTGATCTCCGCGATCGGCCTGCTGTTCACCGGTCTCGGCTGGATCGACTCGCTGCGTGCTTCGATCCGCTCGATGCACGAGCTGGACGACGAGCCGGGCAACGCCATCAAGCTGAAGGTCGTCGATCTCGCCGCGCTGATCGGTCTCGGCCTGATTGGCATGATCGCGACCGCCGCCTCCTCGATCCTGACCGGTCTGTCCAAGCGGATCGTGCATGCCGCCGACCTGGAGGGCACCTGGCTGGCGAGCTGGGGGATCAACCTGTTCAGCATCGTCGTCGGCATCGCGGCCGGCGCGGTCCTGTTTCTCTACATGCAGACCGCGCTGCCGCGGATCATCCTGCCGCGGAAGGTGGCCGGGATCGCGGCGCTGGCCGGCGGCATCGTGTTCTACCTGGCCCAACGGCTCGGCAACCTGTACGTCGGCCACGTGATCGGCACGAACGCGGCGTACGGCGCGCTCGCGGTGCCGCTGGCGCTGCTGGTCTGGATCTACCTGATGACGCGGGTGATCATGCTGATCGCGGCGTGGACGAAGGAAGCCACGCTCGACGCCCGGGCCGTGGAACAGCCCGAGGAAGAGCCCGCCGCAGCCGAAGGGACCGGTCGCGCGGTCGAGCAGGAGCCGCTGCTGCTCGGGCCGCCGGGGAAGCGGTACAAGGTCATCCCGATCCCGGAGCGCAAGGCGGACACCGTCGCGGTCGCCGCCGGGGCCGTGCTGGGCGCCACTCTCACCACGCTGGCCGTCCAGACGGTCCGCGCGGTACGGGCCGTCCGTCGTTAGTGCCGGCGTGAGCTGACGGCCATCGCCGATCGACGGCGGCGGAGGCTGCGCGGGCGGCGCAGGAACAGCCCGAGGAGCAGGACCGGCGGTCCGGCGTACGCCCAGGCGGGCACCCGGAAGGCGATGGACTGGACGGCCTGGCCGGGGTTGAGGACGGTGCGGCTGCGCGGCGGCCGCGGTGTACCGGCGGTCGGCTTGGTCTCGACGCCCGGTTTGCCCTGTGCCTGGGTCTTCGGCGGCGCCTCGGCCTTGACCAGGGTGCCGACCGGCTTGAGCTTGTCGTAGTTCGTGAACGTCCAGGTCAGCATGTTGCTGGCGTCCTGGGTGATGCCGTGTGGCGCGTTCATCATCGTCACCACGAGCGTGTGCCCGTTGCGCTTGGCGGCACCGACGAACGTGTTCCTGGCCAGCGTGGTGTACCCGGTCTTGACCCCGATCGCGCCGTCGTAGTTGAACAGCAGCTTGTTCTGGTTCGCGACCTGGTAGCTGCCCTTGTTCCCCACGTTCGGGAAGTTCGTGAACTTGGTCGAGGCGTACTTCGCGAAGTCCTGCCGCTGCAGCCCGGCCTGCGCGAACAGGGCCAGGTCGTAGGCGCTGGAGTACTGCCCGTCGGCGTCCAGGCCGGTCGGGTCGGTCACGCTCGTGTCGAGCGCACCGAGTTCCTTGGCCTTCGCGTTCATCCGCTGGATGGTCGCCGGTACGCCGCCCTGGTCATGGGCGCACAATGCGTGCACCGCGTCGTTCCCGGAGGCCAGGAACATGCCCTGGAACAGCTGGTCGACGGTGTAGTGCAGGCCCGGGTACACCCCGACCTTGCTGCCGATGATCCCGGCGTCCGCGTCGCTGCCGATCACCGGATCGGTCTTCTTCAGCCGCGGCAGCAGGACCAGCGCGGTCAGCGTCTTGAGCGTGCTGGCCGGGCGGAGCTTCGCGTGCGGGGCCTTCGCTGCCAGCACCTGACCGGTGTCCAGGTCGGCCACGACGAACGCCGATGCCTGCACCGCCGGCGGCGACGCCCCGTTGGCGACCACCGTCGGCTTCGCGGTCAGCTGGTCGCCGCCGACCGGGCCTTGTGGGCCCTGGCCGGCGGCGGTCGCTGTCAGCGGGCCGGCGACCACCAGTGCGGTGGTTGCGCAGGCCGTCAGAAGCAAACGCATCGCGGGCACTCTAGTTGGCCGACGGTGCAGATGTCACAGTCGGGTCTCATGCCGCGATCAGGCATCGTCAGGCACCGTCAGGCACGGTAGGCCGTCCACATGTTGCTCATCCGGGTCGACTGACCGGGCGTGAACTGGTTGTAACAGGTGTCGTAGGAGTAGTCCATGTAGTTGTGGATCGGGTCCAGGCCCGGCAGCGAGCAGGAGTCCCGCCCGGTCGGGCAGCCGCTGGAGGCGCTGCTCTGCGCGGGCGTGTCGGACACCGAGTCGTTCGTGCTCGTGCAGCCGCCCTGGAACGTGTGGTAGAGCCCGAACCAGTGGCCGGCCTCGTGGGACGCGGTCTTGCCGAGGTTGAAGTTGGTCGCCGAGCCACCGGGCAGCGAGGTGTACTGCACCCGGATCCCGTCGATCCCCGGGTTGCTCGCGTAGTCCCACGGGAAGGTCGCGATCCCGAGGTACGAGAAGTCCACCAGCCAGATGTTCAGGGCGTTCTTGCCGCCCTTGCGGGTCTGTGACCGGTACTGCGTGCTCTGCCGGTCGTTGTGCCACTGGTTGTTGTTGAAGCGGTCGGTGCCGGCCAGGTAGAAGGTGAAGCCGGTGTTCGCGGCCTGCGACGACTCGCCGCCGGCGTAGTCCTGGTTCAGTTCGGCGATCTGCTGGGAGATCTGGGTGTCGGTGACGTCACCGGCGCCGGTGCTGCTCCGCATCACGTGCACGTAGACGGGCACGCTCGCGGCCGCCAACTGGCCGGCTTTCGGGGCGAGACCGCGCGCGGCCTTGGCCTTCAGGATCTGCGCGGTCCGGGCGTCGATGGCCTTCTGCTCGGCGGCCGACAACTCGCGATGGTCGGCGCCGTGGCCGCCACGGGCCGCAGCACCTTCTTCGGGCGTGAAGCACGCCGGATTTCCGACTTGGTCGACGGGCAACTTGGCGGTCGCCTGTCCTCCGAGTGGGCTGAACGCGAGCGCGGTACCGGCCAGCAGAACGGCCAGGGCGCGGGGGCGGGAAACGAAAGATCGCATAGCGGTCCTCCACAGATCGGGCCGCTTGGGCGGTGCGGCCGGATCCCGGCATTTTCCGCACCACTCCGCGCGCTGCCAACCGGTTCGCTGTCCGACCGGTGCCACGGCACCAGCACGCCGTACGCCGGGCGCGATCCGGAATGCATCGATGCAAGAGAATCCGTCGCTTTCGTGGCATGATGCGGGCGTGGCGCAACGTCGAGCTCGCCGGGTGCGGATGAAGGACGTGGCCGCGCATGCCGGGGTCTCTCCGCGCACGGTGTCCAACGTCGTGAACAACTACGCCTACGTCAGCGACGAGATGCGCGCCCGGGTGCAGAAGTCGCTCGACGAGCTCGGCTACCAGATGGACTACCTGGCCAGAGGCCTCCGCTCGGGGCGCACCGGGTTCGTCGCGCTGGTCGTCCCGAGCCTGGCCGAGCCGTACTTCGCCGCGCTGGCCGAGAGCGTGATCAAGGCGGCCCGCGAGCATCGGCTGAACGTGCTGATCGAGACGACCGGCAACGACCCCGAGATCGAACGCGAGATCCTCCAGGGGTCGCTCACCAAGATGGTCGACGGGGTGCTCGTCAACGCGGTCGCCGCTGATCACGAGGGCAACCCGGACCTCCCGACGGTGCTGCTCGGGGAATCGCCGCCGGTCGCGAACACGCCGCACGTCGGGATCGACAACGTGGCCGCGGCGCGCACCGTCGTACAGCATCTGATCGACCGCGGGCATCACCGCATCCTGGCGTTCGGCAATCAGGACACCGAGACCGCCAGACTGCGGTTCGAGGGTTATCGGCAGGCGATGGCGGGAGCTCGGCTCGGTCGGCTGCTCAGCCTGGACTTTCCCGAGCCGTGGTCGGCCGAGGGGGCGTACCGCGAGATCTCGGCGCTGCTGCGTCGCCGGGCGCGGCCGCCCGAGGCCGTCTTCGCGTTCAACGACAGCCTGGCGCACGGCGCTCTCCGAGCGATCCGGGACCGCGGGCTGACGGTTCCCGACGACATTGCGATCGCCGGGATCGACGACATCGTGATGAGCAGGTTCTCCGACCCGCCGCTGACCACGATCGCACCGGACCTGGACGAGCTCGCGCAGCGTGCGATCGGGCTGCTCGTCGACCAGATCGACGGCCATCCGATGCCGTACGAGTTCACCCGGACGCTCACGCCGTTCCGCCTGGTCGTCCGCGCCTCGAGCTGACGCGCGCCGGGCCGGCGGTCGCGGCGGAGACGTCGTGAACTCTTGCATCGATGCACAGCGCCGTGCGAAGGTGACGCCGGAATCCCACCTCTCACTGTCTGTCGAACGCCCCCGTCGATGAGGAGCAAGAGATGGATGTTTCGCGGCGATCCTTCGTGATGGCGGCTGCTGCCGGTGGTGCGGCGGCGGCGCTCCCGCTCCAGGACGGTCTGCCGGCGGAGGCGGCACCGATGGCCGCCTCGACACCGCTGACACTGGAGAAGACTTCGGCGTCCGCCGGCGGCCTCGCCGGGATCCGTGCGGTGGCCGGGACCGAGGTCGTCTGGGAGTGTCGGGATCCGCTCCGGATCGAGGTGAAGGTCGGCGATGCGCCGGTGCGGTCGGCAGCCGGGTACGCCTCGCTCGTCGTCGCCGACGGGCGTGCGTCCGGCGTCGGGCAGATCACCGCCGCGACCGGTGGGCGCTACGAGTTCCACGACGAATGGCGGACGGACGGTTCCGCCGTCACGCTCAGCAGATCCGTCACGGCCGTCGCGCCGAATCCCCTGCAGGAGATGGGATTCGCGTCGAGTCTCGAGATCCTGCCGGCAACTGCTGGTCCGCTGAGCGAGCAGGACCTGCTGCTCCCGGCGATCCGGGCGGGCAGTACCGCGGGGATCGGCGGCGGGATCGCGGGCAACGACGCCGCCGAGTGGATTCTCGTGCGCGAGATGCGGATGACGCTGCCGTTCGCCGCGCTGCGCAATCGTCAGAGCGGTCGGACGATCACGCTGGCGCATCTCGACGCCGCGCCGCGGACCGCGACCAACGGTCTCTACCCCGAGAACTCCAACGCCTGGTGGATCCACGAGGACGTGCAGTTCGCATCGCTCGGCGTACACCAGTCTCCGGATCACAAGACCGCGTTGGCGCTCGCGTATCCCGGCAGCGAAGGGGGTATCACCTATCTCGGCGGGCAATGGACGCGACGCAGTCACCCGGCGCGTCCTGGGTTCACGCACAAGTACCAGGTGCGCATCGCGGCCGCGGAGTCCGAGACGTTCGCGACCGCGGCGCGCGACGCCTGGCGTGACCACTGGAAGCTGTTCAAGGTCACGCCGTTGAAGGACCGTAACCGGCAGGTTCACGAGTCCGGACTGGCGCTGCTGGACAGCCAAGTCGCCCGGTACAACGGCAAACCCGGGCTGCCGTTCAGGTCTCGCCTCGACAGCGGTGAGGCCGATGCCGTGAGCTACATGATGGGCTTCGTCGGCCAGCAGGTGCCTGCGGGCTTTCAGCTTCTGCGCAGCGGTCTACGGGACGGTAACCCGGCGCGACAGGCGAAAGGCCAGGAAATCCTGGACTTCTGGGCCACCGAGGCACCGTTGCCGAACGGACTCGTGCGCCTGTGGATCGACGGCGACCAGCCACGCTGGCGGGACTGGTACCAGGGTTTCCTCCGGGTGGCATCCGACGGAATGGACGGCATGGTTGACGCCTGCCGGCTGATGCGGGATCGTGGCGAGCCTGTCGCCACGTGGGAGAAGGCTGTCACCGGCTTCGCGGACTTCCTGGTCCGCGAGCAGTACGCCGACGGGTCGTTCGCCCGTTCCTACAACCAGGACGGGTCGGTCGCGAGTGACGCCCGTACCAACACCTCGCACCCGATCCGCTTCCTCTGCAGCACCGCCGCGCTGACCGGGGACGACCGCTATCGCCAGGCCGCGATCGCTGCCGGCGAGTGGTACGTCGCCAACACGAAGGACTGGCAGTTCATCGGTGGGACGGCCGACAATCCGAACGTCCTCGACAAAGAGGCCGGCGGGATGGCTTTGAACGCAAGCCTTGCGCTGTACGACCTCACCGGCGAAGATCGTTGGCTCGACCTCGCCCGACGGGCCGCCGATTTCACCGAGACATGGCTGGTCGCGTGGCGCTGGCGGATCACCACACCACGCCGTTCGTATGCGCGCGACGGCGCCTTCGGCCTGTCGTTCATTGCTTCGGGACATTCGGGCATCGACAACTGGATCTGTTACCAGAGCTGGAACTTCTACCGGATCTTTTTGTTCACCGGGGATACGCATTATCGCGATGTCGCGCTCACGATCCTGACGGCCGGCGTACGGACCACCGAGCTTCCGGGCCAGTCGCAGGGGTACGCCGTACCCGGTCTGGTCGAGGAGGCGATCGGACTCAGCGATCTGGTGGTCAGCGGCTCCAACGTCTGGCTGCCGTGGTGCTCGGTCGCCGAGGTGGAACCGTTGTCGCGCTTCGTCGACACGTTCGGAACCCTTGATCTGGGGGCACTCGAGGCGATCCCGCTCGCGGAGCGGCAGCGGGCGAACCGAACTCAGGCGCGCTGAGGTCACGCCAGTTCAACGATAGAAATTTCTGGCTGCCGAGCCGTTGACAGGCCGTTTGCGCGCGGTGCAAACTTCCTGGCACCTCAGCGGTTACATCGTTGGAAGTCGTGTGAGGACTGCCCATTGATCACGTCCACGATTGATCCGGCGTTCACCGTCGGTCAGGTCAACCCCCTGTTGTTCGGGACCTTCGTCGAGCATCTCGGACGCTGCGTCTACACCGGGATCTACGAGCCCACCCACCCCACCGCGGACACCGACGGTTTCCGCGGCGACGTCGCCGAACTGGTACGTGAACTCGGCGCGACGGTGGTCCGCTATCCCGGCGGCAACTTCGTCTCCAACTACCGCTGGGAGGACGGCGTCGGCCCGCGGGCACAGCGGCCCCGGGTCCTCGACCTGGCGTGGAAATCGATCGAGACCAACCAGGTCGGCACCGACGATTTCCTTGCCTGGTGCAATCGGATCGGCATCCAGCCGATGCTTGCCGTCAACCTGGGCAACCGCGGCCTGTCCGAGGCGGTCGACTACCTCGAGTACGTCAACGGCACGGCCGGAACCCGGTACGCCGACCAACGCGTCGGCAACGGGTACGCCGAACCGTGGGACGTGCGACTGTGGTGCCTCGGCAACGAGATGGACGGCCCGTGGCAGATCGGGCACAAGACACCGCTCGAGTACGCCCGGCTCGCGCAGGAAGTCGCGCGGGCGTACAAGACCTTCGACCCCGATCTCCAGTTGGTGGCCTGCGGCTCGTCGAACACCACGATGCCGACCTTCGGTGAGTGGGAACGCGTCGTCCTCGAGCACTGCTTCGACGACGTCGAACTCATCTCGGCGCACGCGTACTACGAACCGGTCGACGGCGACGAGGCCTCGTTCCTGGCGTCGTCGACCCACATGGATCGCTTCATCCGTGGCGTGGTGGCCACGGCCGATCACGTCGCCGCTAAACGCCACTCGGGCAAGCAGATCAACGTCTCTTTCGACGAGTGGAACGTGTGGTTCGCCGCTCGGCACGGCGAGCGCGAGGAGGAACGCAGTACGGCCTCCGAGGCTCCCGAGTTGATCCAGGACGTCTACAACGCACTCGATGCGGTCGTTGTCGGGTCGTTGCTGATCACGCTGCTGCGCAACACCGATCGCGTCGGTGTTGCTTGCCAAGCGCAACTGGTGAACGCGATCGCGCCGATCCTCACGGTCGCCGGTGGAGCCGCGTGGCGGCAGACGATCTTCCATCCGTTCGCGCTCACCGCGAAGTACGCCCGCGGTACGGTCCTGCGGCTCGCCGGCGACCACGGTCAGGTCGACACCCCGGCGTACGGGCAGGTCGAGCAGGTCTGGGCGGTCGCCACCCACGATCCCGAGGCCGGCGAGCTGACGATCTTCGCTGTGAATCAATCGCTGACCGACCCTGCCTCCTGGAAACTCCGGCTCGGTGCGTTCGGCGACGTCCGGCTGACCGAACATCTGGTCCTCGCCGAGGACGACCGCTACGCGGCCAACTCCTCGGATGCGCCCGACCGGGTGGTCCCGCACCCGGGTACGTCGGGCATCACCGACTGCGCCTTGGACGTCGCCATGCCACCGGCGTCCTGGCACTGCATTCGGCTCGCTTGTCATTGATCCCCAGAAAGGACCTGACGATGAATTCTCGCGATTCCGTGCGGCTCGGCCGCCGGACAGTGCTAGGTGCCGCCGGTGCTGCCGCGGCCGGTCTGTCGCTCGCCGCGTGCGGTGGCAGCAAAGGCCCCGGTCAGGCGGGCGCCGCCGCCACCGGCAAGGGAGGCGCCGACGGTTACAACGGACCGGACGTCCAGCTGCAGTACTGGAACGGTCTGACCGGTGGTGACGGTCCGGTGATGAAGAAACTGGTCCAGAAGTTCATGGACGCCAACCCGAAGATCAAGGTGACGACCACCTCGATCGCCTGGGCCGACCTCTTCCAGAAGCTGCCGGCCGCGGTCCAGAGCGGCAAGGCGCCCGACATCTGCCTGATGCACACCGCGGACATCGCGACGAACGCCGCCCGGCGGGTCATCCAGCCGATCGACGACGTCGTCAAGGGCCTGAACCTGACCGCCGCCGACTACGCCGACGCGGTCTGGAAGTCCGCGCACTACCAGGACAAGCAGTACGCCATTCCGCTCGACATCCACCCGGCGGGTCTGTACTACAACAAGAAGGTGCTGACCCAGGTCGGCGCCGATCCCACCAAGCCGCCGACCACCAAGGACGAGTTCATGGCCGTCCTGGACAAGTGCAAGTCCAAGGGCATCAAGGGCTACTGGGTGAGCGCGCTCAGCGTCGGCGGGCTGATCGCCCAGTCGATGATCTTCCAGAGCGGCGGCTACATGATCAGCGACGACGGTGCCAAGACCGGCTTCGGTGACCAGCCGGCGATCGACTCGATCAGCTTCTTCAAGGGCCTGATCGACAACGGGTACTCGCCGGCCAACGCCGCTGGTGACGGCGACTGGGTGTCGTTCAGCAACAACAAGGCCGCGTTCATGATCGTCGGCCCGTGGATGGTGACGCCGTGCAAGCAGGCCAAGGGCCTGGACTGGGGCTGCGCGCCGGTCCCGCTGCTCGGTGGCGACCAGCAGACCTGGGCCGGGTCGCACTGCTTCACGCTGCCGCGGCAGACCAGCAACGACAAGAACAAGGCGGACGCGTCCCGGTTCTTCGTGAACTGGATGAGCCAGCACTCGGTCGGCTGGGCCGAGGCCGGCATGGTGCCCGCGCGCAAGTCGGTCCGGGAGTCGAAGGAGTTCGAGCAGTACACCGAGGTCAAGCAGTTCGAGAAGATGATCGACTGGGCGCACTTCCCGCCGAACGTCGCGGGCATGTCCGACACCGACCCCGAGTGGTCGAAGGGCGTGAGCCTGGCGATGACCGGTAAGCAGCCGGTCGCGGACGCGCTCAAGGCCGCGGCGGACAAGGGCAACAAGATCCTGGAAGCGAACAAGAAGAAGTACGGGTGATGGCCACCGTCCTGGGGCGTCCGGCGGCGATGAGCCGCCCGACGCTGCGGCACTACCGCCCGATCACGCCGTACCTGTTCGTCGCGCCGTTCGTGATCCTGTTGCTGGCGTTCCTGGTGTTCCCGGCGGTCTTCGGGATCTGGATCAGCCTGCACAACTGGGACTTCATGCTCCAGGGGAAGCCGTGGGTGGGGCTGCAGAACTACAAGGACCTGTTCGACTCCACCTCGGTGATCTTCCACCCGTTCTGGAACGGGATGAAGAACACGTTCCTGTTCGTGCTGATCAGCGTGCCGTTCCTGGTGTCGATCCCGCTGCTGCTGTCGATGCTGCTGAACAAGAAGTTCCCCGGCCGGACGTTCTTCCGGGCGATCATCTTCACGCCGTTCGTGCTCGGGGTTGCCGTGGTCGGGGTGCTGTTCGGGTACCTGTTCGACCCCGAGGTCGGTGTCGTCAACGGGATCCTCTCGGGGCTCGGGATCGGCAAGATCGCCTGGCTGACCAGCCAGCCGCAGGCGTGGATCACGATCCTGATCTGCACGGTCTGGTGGACGATCGGCTTCAACGCGGTGATCTTCCTGGCCGGCCTGCAGTCGCTGTCGCAGGAGCTCTACGAGGCCGCCGAGCTGGACGGCGCCGGCCGCTGGGGGAAGTTCCGGCACATCACGATCCCGGGCCTGCGGAACGTGTTCGTCTTCGTGCTGATCACGACGGTGCTGGCCAGCGCCAACCTGTTCGGGCAGCCGTACCTGCTGACCCACGGTGGCCCGGGTGACAGTACGACAACGGCCATCATGGCGATGACGAACGAGGGCCTGCGCGGCTTCCGGATGGGTACGGCGGCCGCGATGAGCTACCTGCTGGCCCTGGTCCTCGGGTTGGTCTCGATCGCCAACTTCCTGCTGATGAGGGAGCGCAAGTGACGACGACCACGACCAAGGCGTACGTCGGCGAGGAATCGGACACGCCCGACCAGGGACCCGGCGGGCACCGGCGCCGCGCGTACTCGCGGTCCCGTGTCGGGCCGCTGACCTACGTGGCGATGACGTTGATCTCGCTGATCTTCGTCCTGCCGATGCTGTGGATGCTGCTGACCACGTTCAAGACCGAGTCCGACGCGCGGTCGATCCCGATCAAGGTGATGCCGAGCGAATGGACGCTGCGGGCCTACAAGCTGATCTTCGCGGACGCGGCGAACCCGGTCTACCTGTGGCTGGCGAACTCGTTCGCGGTCTCGATCCTGCACATGCTCCTGGTGCTGGTGGTCGCGTCGATGGCGGCGTACGCGTTGTCCCGGATGCGGTTCCGGGGGCGCAACCTGCTCTTCGGCACGCTGATCGCGACGTTGTTCATCCCGGGCTTCATCTTCTTCATGCCGAACTACCTGACGATGAGCACCCTCGGCTGGCTGGACAGCTACTGGGCGCTGGTGGTGCCCGGTGCGGCCAACGCGTTCGGTGTGTTCTTCCTCCGGCAGTTCTTCCTGGCGATCCCGCGGGAGCTGGAGGAGAGCGCGCTGATCGACGGCGCGAACTCGTGGACGATCTTCACCCGGATCGTGCTGCCGCTGTCCAAACCCGCGTTGGTGACGCTTGCGGTGCTGAGTTTCCTCGGTGCCTGGAACGACTTCGTCTGGCCGGTCTTCGTGCTGTTCAGCCCGGAGAAGATGACGCTCGCGCCAGGTCTCGCGACGCTGCAGGGTGCGTACACGACCGACTATCCGGTGGTGATGGCCGGCGCGACCCTGGCCGCCGTACCGGTGCTGATCCTGTACATCGTCGTCCAGCGCTACGTGATTGAGGGGGTCGCCAACAGCGGCCTGAAGGGCTAGGCCGTTTCTTAGGCGAGGAACGCTCGGAGGAGGGCCTCGGTGCCGGCCAGATGCTCGTGCATCGCGCGGCGGGCGGCGCCGGGGTCGCCCGCCAGGATCGCGTCGACGACGGCCTGGTGCTGGTCGTTGGAGTGCTCGATGTTGGGCTCCAGCAGCGGGATCGCGTCCAGCAGTTCGTTCAGTCGCATCCGGACGTCGGCCATCGCGGACGTCAGCGACGGCGAGCCGGTCACCTCGGCGATCGCGAGGTGCAGGCGCGAATCGAGGCGCCGGTAGTCGGTGAGCCGGGCTGCCGACGTGTCGGCGAGGCAGCGTTCGAGATGGTCGCGTTCGGCGTCGGTGAGGTCCCGGGACGCGGCCGCCTCGGCGGCGCCCGTCTCCAGCACGAAGCGCAGCGTGAGCGCGTCGTCCAGTCCGTCGGCGAGATCCCGGGCGCGCCGTTTGGCCGTCGTACGACGGGGTTTCGGCAACCGCTCGTTGACGAATGTGCCGCCGTACCGGCCGCGGCGCGACTCGACGTACCCGGCCTCGGTGAGAGCGTGGATCGCCTCGCGGAGCGTGACCCGGCTGACGTTCAGCCGGGCCGCGAGCTCGCGCTCCGGCGGCAACCGGTCGCCGGGCACGACGACGCCGAGCTTGATTGCCTGCAGCAACCGCTCGACCGTCTCCTCGAACGGGTTCCCGGCCCGCACCGGCCGGAACACCGCGTCATCTGCCTGAACGACCATGCCTCCACATTAGATGGGAGTCACGTAGGCGCCGGAGATTCCCCCGTCGACCAGGAAAGTGTTGGCGGTGATGAAGGAGGAGTCGTCGCTGGCCAGGAAGGCGACCGCGGCGGCGATCTCCTCGGGTTCGCCGAAGCGGCCCATCGGGACGTGCACGAGCCGGCGCTGCGCACGCTCCGGGTCCTTCGCGAACAGCTCGGTCAGCAGCGGCGTGTTGACCGGGCCAGGGCAGAGCGCGTTCACCCGGATTCCCTGCCGCGCGAACTCGACGCCGAGCTCCCGGCTCATCGCCAGTACGCCGCCCTTCGAGGCGGAGTACGAGATCTGCGACGTCGCCGCGCCCATCACGGCGACGAACGACGCGGTGTTGATGATCGACCCTTTGCCCTGCCGTTGCATGTGTGGGATCGCGGCCTTGCAGCACAGGTACACCGAGGTCAGGTTGACCTCCTGGACCTTGCGCCAGGCCTCCAGACCGGTGTCCAGGATCGACGCGTCGTCCGGCGGCGAGATGCCCGCGTTGTTGAACGCGATGTCCACGCTGCCGTAGGTGTCGACGGCCTGCTGGAACAGGTTCTCCACCGCGACCTGATCGGTGACGTCGGTGGCCACGAACAGCCCGCCGACCTCGTCCGCCGCGTTCTTGCCCGCGGCCGGTTCGAGATCGCCGATCACGACGTGCGCGCCTTCCGCGGCCAACCGCCGTACCGTGGCCCGGCCGATCCCGCTCGCGCCGCCGGTCACCACCGCGACCCGGCCCTCGAGCCGCTGCGCCTTCACGTCCATTCAGTCCTCCGTGCTGATGAAGATGTTCTTGGTCTCGGTGAACGCGGCCAGCGCGTCCGGACCGAGCTCCCGGCCGAGGCCGGACTGCTTGTAACCGCCGAACGGTGTCGAGTACCGCACCGACGCGTTGGAGTTGACCGACAGGTTCCCGGCCTCGATACTGCGGCTGACCCGGAGCGCGCGACCGACGTCCCGGGTCCAGATCGAGCCGGACAGCCCGTACTCCGAGTCGTTCGCGATCCGCAGCGCGTCGGCCTCGTCCGCGAACGGGATCACCGCGACGACCGGCCCGAAGATCTCCTCTCGCTGTGCGCGCTCGGAGCCCGGCGCCAGGACGGTCGGCGGGAACCAGTACCCGGGCCCGCTGGGTGCTGTTCCCTGGAACGCACAGTCCTCGGCGTACGAAGCGACTCGTTCGAGTTGTGCCTTCGAGATCAACGGACCCATCTCAGTCGACTCGTCAGCTGGATCGCCGACGCGGAACTTCTTCACCGCGGGTTCGAGCAGTTCCATGAACCGTTCGTACGCCGACCGCTCCACGAGGATCCGCGACCGCGCACAACAGTCCTGCCCCGCGTTGTCGAACACGCCGTACGGCGCCTGCGCGGCCGCCTTCTCCAGATCGGCGTCGGCGAAAACGATGTTCGCGGACTTTCCTCCGAGCTCCAGCGTCACCCGCTTCACCTGGTCGGCGCAGCCCGCCATGATCTGTTTCCCGACCGTGGTCGACCCGGTGAACGCCACCTTCCGGACCGCCGGATGCGTGACGAACCGTTGTCCGACAACGGTTCCCTTGCCCGGCAGCACCTCGAACACGCCGGGCGGGAGGCCGGCCTCCAGGGCCAGTTCCCCGAGCCGGATCGCGGTCAGCGGCGTCAGCTCGGCCGGCTTGAGTACGACGGTGTTCCCGGCCGCCAGCGCGGGCGCGAAACCCCAACCCGCGATCGGCATCGGAAAGTTCCACGGAACGATCACGCCGACGACACCGAGCGGTTCCTGGAAGGTCACATCGATGCCGCCGGCAACCGGAATTTGTTTTCCGAAAAGGCGTTCCGGCGCGGCCGCGTAGTACGTCAGCACGTCGCGGACGTTGCCGGCCTCCCAACGGGCGTTGCCGATCGTGTGGCCGGCGTTCTCGACCTCCAGTGCGGCGAGGTTCTCCAGGTCCGCGTCGACCGCGGCGGCGAACCGGCGCAGCAGCAGTCCGCGATCCGCCGGCGTCACGTTCCGCCAGGTTTCGAAGGCCTTCGCGGCGCGCTCGATCGCCGCGTCCGTCTGCTGCTCCGAGGCGAGCTCGATCGTCCGGATGACCTTCTCGGTGGCCGGGTTGATCACGTCGTACGTCATAGGGCCTTCCTGATCAGCGCGGTGAACAACCGCAGGTCGTCGAGAGTCTCCTCCGGGTGCCACTGCACCCCGAGCGCGAAGGCGTGGCCTTCCACCTCGGCCGCCTCGATCGTGCCGTCGCCCGCGCGGGCGGTGACCTTCAGGCCCGGTGCGAGGACATCGAGCGCCTGGTGGTGGAAGCAGCTGCCGACCGCCTGCTCGCCGAGGATCTCGGCGGTCAGCGTTCCGGGCTCGACCTTCACCTCGGTGGTGCCGAAGACCGCGGGCTCGGGCCGGTGTGCGTCGTGCGCGACGACCTCCGGGAGGTGCTGATGCAGCGTGCCGCCGAGCGCGACGTTCAGGATCTGCAGGCCGCGACAGATCGCGAGCAACGGCAGCTCCCGGTCGAGCGCCGCGCGGATCAGGACCGCCTCGTGCTCGTCCCGTCCGGGCCGGGTGTCGACGGTCTCCGGGTGCGGCGTCGCGTCGTACGCGCCGGGGTCGACATCGCACCCGCCCGCGATCACCAGTCCGTCGAGAATCTCCAGTACCGACGGATCGGTACCGGCGGGAGGCAGTAGCAGCGGCACCCCTCCGGCCGCGACCACCGCATCGAGGTACACCTTCGGGAGCAGCGCGGCGTCCCGCTGCCAGATCCCCCAGGCCGCCGGCTCCAGGTACGTCGTGATGCCGATCCGGGGGCGCCTAGAGACGTTCGAAACCACGGACCCGCTCCCAGTCGGTGACGGCGGCGTCGTACGCGTCCAGCTCGACGCGCGCGGCGTTGGCGTAGTGGTCGACCAGCTCGTCGCCGAACGCCGTCCGGGCGAGCTTCGAGCCAGTGAACAGTGCGGCGGCCTCGCGCAACGTGGCCGGGACGTGCTCCTTGTCCGACTCGTAGGCGTTGCCCTCTAGCAGCGGCTCGAGCTCCAGCTCCTGCTCGATCCCGTGCAGGCCGGAGGCGATGAGCGCGGCCACCGCGAGGTACGGGTTCACGTCGCCACCGGGCAGCCGGTTCTCGACCCGCAACGAGTCGCCGTGACCGACCACGCGCAGCGAGCAGGTGCGGTTGTCCAACCCCCACGCGACCGCGGTCGGGGCGAAGCTGCCGTCCACGAACCGCTTGTAGGAGTTGATGTTCGGCGCCAGCAGATAAGTGAACTCGGACAGGCAAGCGAGCTGGCCGGCGATGAAGTGCTCCATCAGCTGCGAGAACCCGTGGTCGCGATCGCCGGCGAGCACCGGGTCGCCGTCGGTGGAGCGGAAACTCAGGTGGATGTGGCAGGAGTTGCCCTCGCGTTCGTCGTACTTCGCCATGAACGTGAGGCTCTTGCCGTGTTTCGCCGCGATCTCCTTCGCGCCGGTCTTGTAGATCGAGTGGTTGTCGCAGGTCGCCAGCGCCTCGTCGTACCGGAAGGCGATCTCGTGCTGGCCCAGGTTGCACTCGCCCTTCGCGGACTCGACGTAGAGGCCGGCGCCGGCCATGCCGTTGCGGATGTCGCGCAGCAGCGGCTCGATCCGGGAGGTGCCGAGGAGTGAGTAGTCGACGTTGTACTGGTTCGCGGGCGTGAGGTCGCGGTAGCGGTTGTCCCAGGCGGACTCGAAGGTGTCGTCGAAGACCATGAACTCGAGCTCGGTCCCGACGTACGCGCGTAGTCCGCGTTCGGCGAGGCGATCGAGCTGGGCCCGGAGGACCTGCCGCGGCGAGGCGAGTACCGGCGTACCGTCGAGCCACTGCACGTCGCACAGCACCAGCGCGGTGCCTTCGAGCCAGGGCACCAGCCGGAGCGTGTCCAGATCGGGGGCCATCACCATGTCGCCGTACCCGCGTGCCCAGGACGACATCGCGTAGCCGTCCACGGTGTTCATGTCGACGTCGACGGCGAGCAGGTAGTTGCAGCTCTCGGTGCCGTGCTTCAGCACCTCCTCGAGGAAGTACCGCGCCCCGCAGCGCTTCCCCTGCAACCGCCCCTGCATGTCGGTGATCGCCACCAGTACGGTGTCGACCTCGCCGGCCTCGACCAGCCTCCGCAACTCCTGCACACCCAGCACAGCCACTCCCGGGGTCAATGGTCTGCTTCCAGTCCATTGACTCAACCACACCGGCCGCTGTCAATCCCGGACCCGACTCCTTGACAGCCGTCCGGCCGGCTGCCTCAATGGCCTAAAGGTCTGGGGGGAGACCATTGAGGCGCACGGCTGTTTTCCCAGGAGGCCGCAGTGAGCAACGAGGACCGGACCGAGCCCGCCACCCACCCCATCACCCAGCCCACCACCATGACCGACGACGAGTTACGCCTGCACCAGAGCTCGACCGGCGTACCGCCCGCGCAGATCTTCATCGACGCGGTCGGTGCGGTGACCGGCAAGATCCTGCTGCTGGTCGTGATCGGCGCGCAGCTGTTCTGTGGGATGTCCTCGGTGACGGCGAACTCGCGGATGATCTACGCGTTCTCCCGGGACGGCGCCCTGCCCGGCTCGAAGTTCTGGCACAAGATCAACCACCGCACCCGCACACCTACCAACGCGATCTGGCTGGCCGCCGGGGGTGCCTTCGTGCTGGGTCTGCCCTATCTCTGGAACGCGACGGCATACGCCGCGGTGACGTCGATCGCGGTGATCGGGCTCTACATCGCCTACGTATTACCGACCCTGCTCCGGCTGCTCCAGGGCGACCGGTTCCAGCGCGGCCCGTGGCACCTCGGCCGGTGGAGCCGTCCGATCGGCGTGATCGCGATCGTCTGGGTCTGCTTCATCACGATCCTCTTCATGCTGCCGCAGGTCAGCCCGGTGACCGGTAGTACGTTCAACTACACCCCGATCGTCGTCTTGGTGGTGCTGGGCTTCGCCGCGGCGTGCTGGTTCCTGTCGGCCCGCCGCTGGTTCACCGGCCCCAAGGTCCAAGGCACCGAGGAGGAGCTGGCGGCCATCGAACGCGACCTCGAGGCCATCTGAAGCTCTCTCTGAGCCCTCACCAACCATTTCGCGGTGTGAAAAGTTGGTGGGGGCTCGAAGTCGTTCGGAGACCATCCGGTGCCCCGGCACGATCGTGCCGCCGCGACTGCTCGGATCTGGGCAGCAGTCGGTGACAGGATGGTGACCAGAAACTTTCCTCATGTGACACTCGCCGTGTCGAGCGGTCATTGGCTGTGATAATCGGCGAAGGTAATCCTTCGAGGAGATGGATGACTGACGACGAGCTGGTCGGGCGTGCCGGGCTGGTCGAGCGTGCCACCAAGCAGCTCGAGACCAGCGGCAGCGTGCTGCTCTATGGCCCGACCGGTATCGGCAAGTCGGCGCTCGGCCGGGCGCTGGTCGCGGACCGTGGCCGGAGAGGCTGCCGGATCCTGAGTGCCGCCCCGTCGAACTCCGAGGCCGGTCTCCCGTACGTCACGCTGCTCGACCTGCTGTCCAGCCAGCTCGACTTCGCCTGGCAGGTGCTGCCGGACCACCTCCGTCAGCCGCTCGAGGTCGCCCTGCTCAAGGCGAGTGCCCCCGACACGGTCCGTGACGAGCTCGCGGTGCGGCTCGCCGTACTGCATGTACTGCGCCGGCTCGCCACGACCGGCCCGGTCCTGCTGGTCGTCGACGACATCCAATGGGTGGATCCGTCCAGCCTCGAGGTGCTGACCTTCTGCGCCCGCCGGCTCTCCGAGGGCGTGCACATGCTCGCTACCGAACAGGTGGCCGACGGCGACCTGCCGATGATGGTCGACGCGTGCCCCGAGCCGGTCCTCCAGCTCGAGGTACCGCCGCTGACCGAGCCGGACGTCCTCGGTCTGCTCCGCCAGCGGCTGTCCAGTCCGCTCCCGGTGCGAACCGCGCGCCGGATCTTCGCCGCCAGCGCCGGCAACCCGTTCATGGCGCTGGAACTCGGCCGGGCCGTACTGCGGCATCCGAAGAGCGTCTCGCCCAACGACCCGCTCCCGGTCTCCAGCCGGCTCAAGACCCTGCTGGGTGAGCGACTCGCCGACCTCACACCCGGCACCCACGAGCTGCTCCTGCACGCCGCGTCGTCACCGCGCCCGACCACGACCCAGCTCGCCCGGTCCCTCGGCCGCCCGATCGACACCGACCTGGCCGCGGCCGAGACGCTCGGTCTGATCGACGTCTCCGCCGAGCGCCTGCGCTTCAGCCACCCATTGCTGCGCGAGTTCGTGTACGCCGAGGCAACGTCGGCCGCCCGTCGGCAGGCGCACGCCCAACTGGCTGCCGTGGTCGACGAACCGGTCGAGAACGCTACCCACCGGGCCCTCGCCACGCAGGCGGCCGACGCGGAGTTGGCAGGCGCCATCGAGGAAGCCGCAGCGGTTGCCGCTGGGCGAGGAGCTCCGGGTGCCGCCGCGACTCTGTGGCGGCTGAGCGCCGATCGGACGCCGAGCACCGAGCCGGACGAGCGGGCGCGCCGACTGACCCGGGCCTCGGATGACGCCGCGGCGGCGGGTCACCTGGCCGAATCGGCCGACGTGGCGCGCCTCGCCGTACAGGCTGCACGGACGCCGGAGACGAAGGTGCCGGCGCTGCTGCTGTGCGCGGACGCGGTGTGGCCGGAGCGGGAGCGGCGCGTTGAGTTGCTGGCCGAGGCGTTCGCCGCGGCCGCGGGGGATCAGCGGCTCGAGGCGCGGGTGCGGATCGAGCGCAGTCACAGCCACTACTTCGACCGCAGTCTCGACGACGCGCAGGAGGACGCTCGGATCGCCGAGGCGCTGGCGCGTGAGGCCGGTGACACCGAGGCGGTTGTTGATGCGTTGAGCGCGGCCAGTTCGGTCCTGATGGCTCGCGACGCGGGCGAGTCCGCGGACGACGTACTGCAACAGGCCGCTGAGCTGGCGAACGGTCTGCCGCTAACGCGGACCGTGGTGAACGCGCGGCAGATGGCCGCGATGCAGGAGTTGTTCCTCGGCCGCACCGATCGGGCGATCATCGCGATCAACGCGCTGGTCGAAGAGGTCCGCGACCAGGGCGCCATGCGCTGGCTGGCGTCCGCGCTGATCTCGGCGACCGCGATCTACGAGCGCAGCGGACGCGGCGCCGACGCGCTGGCCGCCGGACACGAGTGCCACCAGCTGATGCAGGACATCGGAGACGAGCCCGAAGTCGGTCTGATCATCGCCAGCCGCGCCGAGTGGGCCGGTGGTACGGCGGCCGCGGGCCGGCAGCTCGCCGAGGCCGCGCTGGACGGGGTCCGCCTGGTCGGGAACGACGAGTGGACCGGGCCCGCTCTGGCCAGCCTCGGGCAGATCGGTGTGCTGACCGGCGACCCGCAGCGCGCGGTCGAGGCGTTCGACGCGATCGCGGAGTCGGGCGAGGCCGCGATGCCGTACGACCCGGCGGTGATCCCGTGGCACGCCGATTATGCGGAGGCCCTGGTCGCAGCCGGGCGCCTGGACGACGCGGCCGCGCTGATCGCTGAGATCCGCACCCGCGCCGCCAACCTCGACCGCGCCGTGATCGCGATCGGCCTGGACCGCGCCGAGGCGTTGCTGATCGCCAAGCAGGGTGACCCGGCCGCGGCACTCGACCTGCTGGAGACCATGATCGGTACGGCGGGCGATCGGGTTTACCCGCTGGACCTCGCACGCTGCGAACTCACCCGCGGCCGAGTCGCCCGGCAGGCCCGGCGCCGCTCGGTCGCGCGGACCGCGTTCCTGGACGCGATCGAGCAGTTCGAGGCGTACGGCGCGCCCGCGTGGCGGGAGGTGGCCGAGACCGAGCTCGCGCGACTCGACGTACCGAGCCGGAGCCGGCAGCCCTCGGAGCTGACTGACAACGAGCAACAGATCGTCTCGATGGTCCGCGACGGGTCCACGAACCGCGAGATCGCCGCGGCGCTGTACCTGTCGGTGAAGGCGGTCGAGTCCCAGCTGACCCGCCTCTACCGCCGCTTCGGTGTGGCGAACCGGACCCAGCTGCTCCGCATGGTGGACCGCCCGAGTCACAATAGTTAGGTGAAGCTCGAACGGAAACACGCTCTGATCCTGCTCGCCATCGCGGTCTGGAACGTCGTCACCTACGTGCGTTTCATCAAGGCACTGCTGGACACCGAAGGACGTCCGACCGGGTACTACGTCGCGCACACGATCCTGATCATCGTGAATCTGCTGATCGCGGCGCTGCTCGGCACCTGGGGAGTCCGCGCGTACAAGGCAGCGAAGGTCAGCCCGCCGCAAAACTCGCAGGTGTGACCCCGAGCATCTTCCGGAAGTGCCGCGTCAGGTGTGACTGGTCGTAGAACCCGGCCAGCGACGCCACCTCCGCGGCCGGGTACCCGTCGAGCAGGTACCGCCGCGCCAGATCGACCCGCCGCCCGGTCAGGTACCGGTGCGGCGGCATCCCGTACTCCCGGCTGAACGCGCGCACCAGATGCGCCGGATGAGCGTGCACCAATTGCGCGGCGTCCTCCAGCGTGATCCCGTCGGGCACGTTGGCGTCCAGTACGTCGCGCAGTCGCGAGGCGACCCCGACGTCGTACCGATCGGGTGGTGCGATCACGTGGCGCCGCAGGTGCTGCCCGAGTCGCTCCTCGATCAGAGTGAGCCGGCTCTGCGCCTCGAGATCCTCCTGCCCGTCCAGGAGTACGCCGTGCAACTGGTGAATGCGGTGGCGCAGCAGCGGGTCGACGTACTCCGGCTGATCGACGGCCGCGCCGATCAGGTGGTCGCCGAGTCGGTCAGGGGCCAGGTAGAGCACTCGCTTGCGGAAACCCTCGGGGCGGACCGAACGCCCGTCGTGCGGCACGTGCGGCGGGAGCAGTGAGACCTGCGCCTGGGCGAGGCCGTGCTCGCGGTGGTCCAGGTCATACCGGACGGCGCCCTCGTCGACGATCAGCACGGTCCACGCGTCGTGGGTGTGGCTCGGGTACGCGTGCGACGGGAAGTGGGCGTGCAGCACTTCGACGACCCCGGCCAGTCCAGGTCGCCACGCCCGGACCTCGGCGCCGCCGCTCATGGTTAGAACATACGCTGCTGCTTGTGAAGGTCTATGTGAGCGCGGATATGGAAGGCGTCACCGGACTCGTCGACGCGGAGGACGTACAGCCGCCCGGACGGGACTACGAACGCGGCCGGGTACTGATGACCGAGGATGTGAACGCCGCCGTCCGCGGCGCGTACGCGGCCGGTGCCACCGCCGTCCTGGTGAACGACGCGCACGGCCCGATGCGCAACCTGCTCCCGGACCTGCTCGACCCGCGGGCCCGGCTGATCAAGGGCCGGCCGAAGCCGATGGGGATGATGGAGGGGCTGAGTTCGGAGTACGACGCCGTGCTGTGCGTCGGGTTCCACGCGCGGGCGGGCGTGCTCGGCGTACTGAGTCACAGCTTCATGGGGCACGAGATCGAGGACATCTGGCTCGACGACCGGGTGACCGGCGAGATCGGGCTGTTCCACGCGGCCGCGGCTGCTTATGGGGCGCCAGTGGCGGTGCTGACCGGCGACGACGCCGCGTGCGACGAGATGAAGGCCTGGGATCCGGCGGCCGCGACTGTACCGGTCAAGTTCGCCAAGGACCGCTTCGCCGCCCAGCTCGTGCCCGTCGCCGAAGCGCAGGCGGCGATCGAGACGACCACCGCCGAAGCCCTCGGTGACCTCAAGGCACCGGCGACCGCCGCTGGTCTCCGGACGCTCGCGGTTCGCTGGCAGTCGGCCTCGGTCGCCTCTCACCTGACCGCCATCCCGGGCGTGAGCCGACGGGACGACCGGACGGTCGTGGTGGAGGGCGAGATGCTGCAGCTCTACCGACTGTTCAACCTGTTCCTCCGCGTCTGCACAGCAGTCACCTCAAACCCACCGTACTGCTGAGAACCTGCCAGAAGCAGCCCGGGACTCTCCAGCTGCGGGAGATGCCCGGTATCGGGAGCAGTTCGAACGCGCCACCCTCCTAACCAAGATCACCAACACCTGAGAAGCCGGCCGCTGGCCACCGTCTGTTCCCGCCAACCGGGGAGCTCTACTGGTCGATTCAGGTGCGCAACCTTCCCCAGTCACCCGTCGACGGCCCCAGCCGGCGCGAGAGGCGGCTCCCACGCCGGTCCCGGTCCCGCGCCGGCTCTTCCCAAGCCCGCGCTTCTCGACGTACGCCGTACCTCCCGCCGCCAACCGCCCGCGCATCGCGAACTGACGGGGCCGGTGTCAGGAACTGGTGGGTGGAGACCTGGTATTACAGGTCTCCACCCACAAGATCCTGTCCCCACCCACCAGAGCTCGCGCGCTGGTTGGTGACATGGGCTGAGAGGTTTAGAACGTACAAGACCTGGGGGTGGCGGGGGCTGGAGGATCGGGGGGTGGATGAGCCGATCAAGTTCGAGACGAAGATTGCTGTGTTGTTGCGGGACGACCTGGCGGTGTGGCAGCGGTTGAATGTGACGGCGTTTCTGGTGAGTGGGATTGCCGGGACGCATCCCGAGGTGGTGGGGGAGCCGTACGAGGACGCGGACGGGACGCGGTACCTGCCGATGTTCCGGCAGCCGGTGATGGTGTTCGAGGGGTCCAAGGAGTTCATGGCCACCGCGCACGAGCGGGCGCTGCGGCGCGAGGTCGAGCACTCGGTGTTCACCCAGGATCTGTTTGCCACCGGCAACGACCGGGACAACCGGGCCGCGGTGCGGGCGGTTCCGACCGCCGCGCTGGATCTGGTCGGGATCGCGTTCTACGGCCCGAAGAACGCCGTCGACAAGATCACCAAGGGCGCCGCCATGCACCACTGAGCCTTAGCGAGGCGCGAACTTGGTCCAGCTGGCGCCTTCGTCCTCGCTCAGCACGACCTCGGTGGTACGGCGCTTCGGGACCTCGAACCCGTACATCAGGTGCTCGTCGCCGGACAGCATCGCGAGATCCCCCGGGTAGCCGCGGTCCAGCTTGGCGACCCCGTCGCGGACGCGGTACAGCCGCGGGCGGTCGTTCGGGCGCCCGCCGAGCATCAGCGCCGTACCGTCGTCGAACGCGAGCGGTGGCGCGTTCAGGCTCGGCGGCGGGCTCTTGACCTGCTTCCAGTTCGCGCCGCGGTCGGTGGAGATCTGCATCCCCGCGACGGTCTCCCCGGTGTCGCCGACCAGGACCGAGGTCATCACCACCGTGCGGCCGTCCGGGCTGACGGCGAGCTTGCCGAGCTGGTTGTGCCGGTCGAGTCCGTGCGTGCCCCAGGTCTTGCCGCCGTCGTCGGTCCAGATGATGTCGGTGCGGCCGATCCCGGTCAGCATCCAGCAGCGGCCGGTGGCGTCGCAGACTGGGGACCGGGTACCGCGGGTGTCGAGCATCCGGACCGTCGACTCCTCCGGGTTCACTACCACGATCCGGCCCGGCACGATCCGGTCGGTGAGGATCTCGCCGGTGTGGAACGTCGAGGTGGACAGCCGGTACCGCAGCCGGGTCAGCACCGGGCTGTCGTACGTGAGCCGGAACATCATCGTCGAGTCGCCGGTCAGCGTGCCCTCGCGCGGCGGGGCGACCGCGATCGCCTCGTCGCCGGACTTCAGCGTCGCGTACGGCACCGGCCACTCCGGCGCGGTCGCGCGGGCGCCGTCCCGGTCGATGACCGCGGCGTACTTGCAGTTCGGGCCGCTGGTGCAATCGGACCAGCCGGCCGCCCAGCGGTTCCGGGTGACCATCGTCATCGACAGCACCTGGGCCCGGTCGGCGGTCACCACCGCGGTACCGGGGCTTCCGGCGGCGGCCGGCTCGATCGCCACCGGACCGTCGTCGGCGCCGCTGCGGTGCGTGGACCACAGCGTCGCCGCGAGAACGACGGAGGTCGTGGCGGCGAGAATGCCGAGGACGAGCAGCGGCGGCATGCTGCGGGGTAGGCCACAACGCTCCAACAGCTCCACCAGCCGACGGTAGAAGCGGTCGAAGACCTCACGCAGGCGCTGCACGATCACCCCCGGGCGCAGATGAGTCCCCCGATCGGGGGTCAGGTCGGCGACCGAATCTTATGCGAAACCGGGTGCAAACGCGGCACGGCCCTCGGGCCGCACCCCGCTCACACGCGGCGGAAGATCAGCGCTCGCTTCACTTCCTGGATGGCCTTGGTGACCTCGATGCCGCGGGGGCAGGCGTCGGTGCAGTTGAAGGTGGTCCGGCAGCGCCAGACGCCTTCCTTGTCGTTCAGGATCTCCAGCCGCTGCTCGGTGCCTTCGTCACGGCTGTCGAAGATGAACCGGTGCGCGCCGACGATCGCCTGCGGACCGAAGTACTGGCCGTCGGACCAGAACACCGGGCAGGACGTCGTACAGGCGGCGCACAGGATGCACTTGGTGGTGTCGTCGAACCGGTCCCGGTCGGCCTGGGACTGGATCCGCTCCCGGGTCGGCTCGTGACCGCTGGTGACCAGGAACGGCATCACCGAGCGGTACGCCTCGAAGAACGGGTCCATGTCGACGACCAGGTCCTTGAGCACCGCGAGCCCCTTGATCGGCTCGACGGTGATCTCCTTGTCCGGGTTCAGGTCCTTGATCAGGGTCTTGCAGGCGAGCCGGTTGCGGCCGTTGATCCGCATCGCGTCCGAGCCGCAGACCCCGTGTGCGCAGGACCGCCGGAAGGTCAGCGTGCCGTCCTGCTCCCACTTGATCTTGTGCAGCGCGTCCAGCACCCGGTCGGTCGGCTCCAGCGTGACGGAGTACGTCTTCCACTCGGCCTCGTCGACGACCTCGGGGTTGTACCGGAGGATCTTGACCTTGACGTCCATCAGTACTTGCGCTCCATCGGCTTGTAGCGGGTCTGGACGACCGGTTTGTAGTCGAGCCGGATGTTCACGTTGCCCTCGGCATCGACCTCGCGGTACGCCATCGTGTGCCGCATGAAGTTCACGTCGTCGCGCTTGTCGTAGTCCTCGCGGAAGTGCCCGCCGCGGGACTCCTTGCGGGCCAGCGCGCCGGCCACCAGGACCTCGGCCAGGTCGAGCAGGAACCCGAGCTCGACCGCCTCGAGCAGGTCGGTGTTGAACCGCTTGCCCTTGTCCTGTACTGCGACGTTGGCGAACCGCTGCTTGAGCGCCTCGATGTCGACCAGCGCCTGCTTGAGCGAGCCCTCGGTCCGGTACACCTGCGCGTTCAGGTCCATCGTGGCCTGCAGGTCGAACCGGATCGCGGCGATCCGCTCCTCGCCGGTGGAGTTCCGCAGTCCCTCGACGAGGTCGACGACGTACTTCTCGGGCTCCGCGGGCAGCTCTTCGAAGCTGGCGGTCTCGGCGTACTCCGCGGCGGCGATCCCGGCCCGCCGGCCGAACACGTTGATGTCGAGCAACGAGTTGGTACCCAGCCGGTTCGCACCGTGCACCGAGACGCAGGCGACCTCACCCGCGGCGTACAGGCCGGGGATCACGTCGTCGTTGTTGGCCAGCGCCTCGCCCTTGATGTTGGTCGGGATGCCGCCCATCGCGTAGTGCGCGGTCGGGAACACCGGGATCTGCTCGGTGTACGGCTCGACGCCCAGGTAGGTACGGGCGAACTCGGTGATGTCCGGCAGCTTCGCGTCGATGTGCGCGGGCTCCAGGTGGGTCAGGTCGAGCATCACGTACGCGCCGTCCGGACCGCAGCCGCGGCCCTCGCGGACCTCGTTGGCCATCGCGCGGGCGACCATGTCCCGCGGCGCGAGGTCCTTCACGGTCGGCGCGTAGCGCTCCATGAACCGCTCGTTGTCCTTGTTCCGCAGGATGCCGCCCTCACCACGGGCCGCCTCCGACAGCAGTACGCCGAGACCCGCCAGGCCGGTCGGGTGGAACTGGAAGAACTCCATGTCCTCCAGCGGCAGGCCCTTGCGCCACACGATGCCCATGCCGTCACCGGTCAGCGTGTGCGCGTTGGACGTGGTCCGGAACACCTTGCCGAACCCGCCGGACGCGAAGATCACCGACTTCGCGGAGAACACGTGCAGCTCGCCGGTGGCCAGCTCGTAGGCCACCACACCGCTCGCCTTGCCGTCGGTCATCAGCAGGTCGAGCACGTAGTACTCGTTGAAGAACTCGACGTTCTGCTTGATGCACTGCTGGTACAGCGTCTGCAGGATCATGTGACCGGTGCGGTCCGCGGCGAAGCAGGACCGGCGTACGACGGCCTCACCGTGGTTGCGGGTGTGACCACCGAAGAAGCGCTGGTCGATCTTGCCCTCGGCCGTCCGGTTGAACGGCAGGCCCATCTTCTCCAGGTCGAGGACCGCGTCCACGGCCTCCTTGCACATCACCTCGGCCGCGTCCTGGTCGACCAGGAAGTCGCCACCCTTGACGGTGTCGAAGGTGTGCCACTCCCAGTTGTCCTCCTCGACGTTGGCCAGCGCGGCACACATGCCGCCCTGGGCCGCGCCGGTGTGCGACCGGGTCGGGTAGAGCTTGGTGAGTACGGCGGTCCGGGTCCGCTTGCTGGACTCGAGGGCCGCGCGCATTCCGGCGCCGCCCGCGCCGACGATGATTACGTCGTACTGATGGACCTGCATGACGTCCTTACTATTTGCAGACCGACAACGTGGAGTTGGGGTCGAGGCAGGGGTCGAAGGTGAAGATCACCAGGGTGCCGAGGACGACGATCACGACCGCGGCCGTGATCAGCAGGGCCTTCAGCCAGAACCGGGTCTGGTCCTTCTCGGCGTAGTCGTTGACGATCGTGCGCAGGCCGTTGGTGCCGTGCAGCATCGCCAGCCACAGCATCAGCAGGTCCCAGACCTGCCACAGCGGGTTGGCCCACTTGCCGGCCACGAAACCGAAGTCGAGCGCGGTGATCCCGCCGCCGAGCATCAGGTTCACGAACAGGTGCCCGAGCACGAGGATGACGAGGGCGAGCCCGGACAGCCGCATGAACAGCCAGCTGTAGAGCTCGAAGTTGGTCCGGCCCGAACGGCTCCGGCCGCCACCCTTCAGCGAGCGGGCGCGGGAGCTGGACCGTGGTGCCGCGATGGCAGGGGTGTTTTCCGACATCTCAGCCTCCGAACACGTGGGTCAGGTGCCGGATGACGAACGGCACGAACAGCACCACCCAGAGCACGCCGACACCGATCATCAGCTGCCGCTGGTAGCGCGGGCCCTTGGCCCAGAAGTCCACCAGGATCAGCCGGATGCCGTTGAACGCGTGGAACAGGATCGCCGCCACCAGCCCGACCTCGAGCAGGCCGACGACCGGGTTCTTGTAGGTGCCGATGACCTCGTTGTACGCGTGCGGCGAGACCCGGACGAGTGCGGTGTCCAGCACGTGCACCAGCAGGAAGAAGAAGATCCCGACACCGGTGATCCGGTGCGCGACCCATGACCACATGCCCTCCCGGCCACGGTAGAGCGTGCCGGCTGGTTTGCTGGGCAAACCGATCCTCCGATCGGAGTTCCGAACCTGGCGGACACCAGGCCGTTTCGATGCTAGTCCCGCAGCCGACCCGGAAATGTCCGGAAAGGTGTGAAATCGGTCGCGTCGGTGGCCCAGGGCAGCGCTGCCCGAATGGCCCTCGACGGTGCGCCTCCGATGCTCTTGACTTCAACCGAGCTTGAACGAAAACACTGGCGGTTACCGCTGCGAGGGGAGAACTACGGTGAGTTTCTGGATCTGTGCGACCTGTGCGGTCGAGCACTCCGAACAGGTCGAGGTGTGCGCGATCTGCGCCGACGAGCGCCAGTGGGTGCCCGCCGACGGACAGCACTGGACCACACTCGAGGAGCTGGCCGCGGCCGGCACCGAGGTGACGATCGACGAGGTCGAGCCCGGCCTGTACGGCGTCCGCTCGAAGCCGCCGGTCGGTATCGGGCAGCAGTCGATGCTGGTGACAACGTCCGCCGGCAACCTGCTCTGGGACCCGATCGGTTACCTGGACGACGACGCCGTACGCCGGGTCTCAGAACTCGGCGAGGTGGTCGCGATCATCGCCAGCCACCCGCACATGTACGGCGTCCAGGTCGAGTGGAGCCACCGTCTCGGCAACGTGCCGGTGTACGTCGCGGAGGCCGACCGCGAGTGGGTCGCCCGCCAGGACCCGGTGATCAAGACCTGGGCCGGCGAACTCACCCCGCTACCAGGAGTGACCGTTCTCCAACCCGGCGGTCACTTCCCGGGCAGCGCCGTCGTGCACTGGGCAGACGGTGCCGAGGGCAAGGGAGCGATCCTCTCCGGCGACACCATCTTCGCCAACCCGGACCGCACCTCGGTCAGCTTCATGCGCAGCTACCCGAACCGCATCCCACTGTCCGGCGCCGTCGTCGACCGAGTGGCCCGCTCCCTCGACCCGTTCACCTACGACCGCCTCTACAACAACTTCGGCGCCTCGATCCCCGTCGACGCCAAAGCCGTCGTACGCCGCTCCGCCGACCGCCACGCCGCCTGGGTCCGCGGCGACTACGACCACCTCACCTGACGGCGGCAGCTCGACAGTACGTATAGGTCCACTAGGCCCGCGGGCCACGCTCAGCCGGGCCTCGGAAGGCGCCAGAATAGGCGACACGTCCTGTCGAGCTGCCGTTCGCTAGGCCGCGATGCGGGTTTGGGCCAGGCGGGTGTGGAGGGCGAGCATGTGGCGGGTGCAGGTGTTCCAGTCGTAGAGCTCGGCGCGTCGGCGGGCTGCGGCTCTGCGGTGGGGGATTTGGGACAGGTCGAGGACCGCGTCGGCCAGTGCGGCGGGGTTGGCGGCGGCCCAGCGGCCGCAGGCCTCGTCGACGAGTTCGCGGGCGCCGCCGGTGTTGGCGGTCACCACCGGCGTACCGGCGGCGAGTGCTTCGAGGACGGCCAGGCCGAAAGTCTCGCCGGGGCAGACGGACAGTGCGATGTCGGCCTCGGCGAGGTGCTTGGCCAGCGTCTGGCGACCGTCGACGTACCCGTGGAAGGTGACGGGCGCGTCGCCGGCGATCTCGAGTAGCTCGTCGAGGTGCGGGCCGGTGCCGTACACGTCCATCCGCAGGTTCACGCCCCGGCGGTGCAGCTCGGCCGCCGTCGCGACTGCGAGGTGCGGGCTCTTCTCCCGCGAGAGTCGGCCGGCGTGCACCAGTTTGAGTACGCCGTCGTCGGCCGGCGCACCGAGCGACGGGTGGAAGGTGTCGAGGTCGACCCCGAGCGGGATCCGGACGAGCGGCGTCGTCACCTCGTCGAACTCGGCCGCCGCGTACCGGGACGTGACCACGACCGCGTCGTACGTCCGGCTGAGGATCCGGTAGAGCGCCGCGACGGTGGCGACCACGTGCAGCTGGCTGGCTTTCACACCCTCGGCCCGGCGCTGGACGCTCTCGCCGGTCCAGCGGCTGGTGCGTTGGCTGATCTCGCCGAGCATCCGTCCGGGACGCAGTACGTCGTGCCCGCCGAGCTGACCCGGACGGGCCGCACCCAGTGCCAGCATCGCGTCCAGACGTTCGTGGCTGAACAGCACGGTGCCGATGTCGTTCTTGCGGGCCCAGCGCGCGACCGGGAGCAGCGTCGACTTGTCGGAGATCTCCACCGTCGTCGGCCGGAACTTCTTCAGTACGTCGACCACGTTCCACGGCGTCGTGATCAACCGGTAGCCGCCACTCACCTTCGGCGCCTTCACGCGAACGACGGTGCCGAACTCGGTCTCGACCACCTCGTCCCGCTCGCCCGGTGTGATCACCATCCGGTCCACGCCGGCCTCGACGTACCCCTGACCGATCTGCTCGATCGCGGTCCGCATCCCACCGGAAGTCGGACCAACGAAATTGGCCAGCTGGGCGATCCGCAACGAGCTCATGCGACCCGCCGTACGGCCGCCGCGTCGCGGAGTACCTCGGTGTAGTGCCGGTCGACCAGGTCGTCGACGACGGCCGGCCACGTGCGCGACTGCACGCGTTCCAGACCATTGGCGGCCATCCGCCCGCGTGCCGTCGGGTGCTCGAGCAGCGTCTGTACGGCGCTCCGCAGCGAACCGGGCCGACCGGGTTCGAACAGCAACCCGTTCTCGCCCGGGTGGATCAGATCGAGCGGACCGCCCGCGGCCGGGCCGACAGTCGCGACGCCGGAGGCCTGCGCCTCCTGGATCGTCTGGCAGAACGTCTCGTGCTCGCCGGTGTGCACGAACACGTCCAGACCGGCGAAGATCGACGCCAGGTCGGTGCCGCGGCGCATCCCGAGGAAGGTTGCCGTTGGCAACGCGTGCTCCAGTGCGGCCCGGTCCGGACCGTCGCCGACGATCACGATCCGGCAGTCCAGGTCGGTCAGTTCGGCGAGCCGTCGAACCTTCTTCTCCGCGGCCAGCCGGCCGACGTACCCGACGATCGGCTTGCCGTCCGGGGAGATCTCCCGACGCCAGTCCTCGTCGCGGTGCTTCGGGTCGAACAGGTCCAGGTTCACGCCGCGGCCCCAGCGGTAGACCCGCGGCACACCGCGCTGCACGAGCGAGTCGACGGCCGAGGTCGACGGCGCGAGCGTGCGGTCGGCGCGCGAGTGCGTGCGGCTCACCCAGCGCCAGATGCCGCGGTCCGCGGCGGCGTACCAGGGGTACTGACGGGCGAAGCCGGCGATGTCGGTCTGGAAGATCGCGACCGTCGGGACGCCGAGCCTGCGGGCCGCGCGCAGTCCGTAGGCACCGATGATGAACGGTGAGGCGAGGTGCACCAGGTCCGGCTTGAAGTCGGCCATCGCCCGCTCGATCGACGGGTCCGGCAGACCGACCGGGTACTCCTTGTACCCCGGCGTGCGGAAGCTCCGCGCCCGCAGGACCGGGACGTCGGCGTAGGTGTCGGGGCCCGGTCCGGGCGCGATGATGAGCAGCTCGTGTCCGCGGGCACGCAGCCGGTCGGCGACGTGGCGAGCCGTGTTCGCCACGCCATTGATCTGCGGCAGGAAGGTTTCGGCCACCATCACGATTCGCACATCTCGAAGGTTCCTCACCGCGCATGAACCCTGGGCGACGCTCTCGTGACACCGCGTCGATGCCCTGTCGACGGATGCTGGGATTTGAAGTGTCCTTCAGGTTGCCGACGGGAGGCGTTCGGTGTGTGGCCAGACCAACGCCAAGGGTTCGGCGGCCGCCCCGGGTCGCTGTGACCGGGACGGCCGCCTGTCAGTGACGATTCACCGAAGTTACGGCGCGTTGAACAGGTGGGCCATCGACCGGCGGACCAGGTCGGTGCGCATCGCCTGCGTTGTGAGGCCCTCGGCGCCGAAGCCGAGGTACACCGTGTCCGGTGTGGTGACGCCGGCGCCCTCGTCGAAGGCGGTCGTGGTGCGGACCCAGTCGTTCGGGTTCGCGGCCGTGCCGGCCGGTGCGCCCGGCACCGTCCAGCCGCCGAGGTCGGTCTCGAACGAGGTCGCCTCGGTGCCGGTGTCCTTCGTGATCGTGGCGTCGTCGACGAAGGACCCGAGGCCCTGGGTCGACCAGTCACTCACATAGGTGATCGACAGTTCGACCTGGTGACCGGCGTACGGCGTCAGGTCGACCTTCCAGTCTTGCCAGCCCGCGCTCGAGCCCGAGGACGCGTTCCAGGCGCCGGTGGTACCGCTGGCTGAACAATCGGCGCCCTGGTAGTGGGCGAGGAACGGGTGCAACTGCTGCACCCAGCCGGCCGGGCAACTCTGGCCGGTGCTCTGCGTCGTGTGGCCGTTGACGTCGGGCAGCGTCGTCCAGTCGTCCTGGCCGACGGTGTGCGCCTCGACCATCACGTAGTCCCAGTTCGCCTCGGTGTCGTAGGAGAACTTGAACGACAGCGAACCGCTCGTGGACCCGGTCAGATCAACGGTCTTGGCCAGCCGCTTGTAGCTCATGTTCGCCTGCTGGCTGTAGACGTACCGCGAACCCGTGAACGGCTCGTACGGGTCACCGCCGGGCCGCTGCCACTTCAACGGCGCCGAGCTCGCAAACTGCGGGAACTGGGCGGGTGGAAGCACGCTCGACGTCAGGACGAAGGCCCCGGTGTGGTTCTGGTTGTTCGCCGAGTCGCCGCCGTTGAGCGTCCCGTCGAACCCGTTGAAGGCGCCCGAGACACCCTTGATCGGGACCGGGTCACCATTCGCGGTACCGCTGTTGTCGATGAAGGTATAGGCCCCGAGCCAGTACTGCTCGAAGTCGTTCAGCAACGGCAGACACGGGTACGCACCTGGCGTCGTGCACTCGCCTTGCTGCTCCTGGAACGGGTTGTAGTAGTACGCCCCGTCCGCGTTGCTCGCGAAGCCGGCGTACTTACCCGTGTACAGCAGCTTGCCGCCCTCGTTGAGGTAGTCGCGGACCGACAGTTCCAGGTCGAGCGCCAGTTCGGCCGCCGTACCGGCAGGCTGGCCGGTCTTCCGCGTGATGACGTCGTCGCCGGTCTCCCAGACGATCGCCTTGTAGTGCGACAGCACGCCCAGCGGGTGCGGTGCGGTCCGGTTGTTCGCGTCCACGTCGTACACGTCGGACGTGATCCCGGCCGCGGTCAGTGCGGCGGCGTACTTGTCGGCGTACTTCGCCGTCGCGACGCCCTGCACCGGGCTCGCGCCGGTGGTGTCCTCGGCCGCCAGGATCAGCACCTTCCCACCGATGTCGGTCGCGACGCGGTAGGTGAAGTGCTGGCTGGCCACCGCGCCGGTCCCCGGTTTGTTACCGGTGAACCACACCTCGACCGAGTCGCCAGGTCTGGTACTGCGAACCGTGCCGCGGAACTCGGCGTAGTAGTTGTTGTCGGTGTTGCCGTACCGCTCGCCGCCCTTCCACTCCGACGCCTTGTCGGTGATCGGGTCGCCGCCGTTGACGCGGTAGTTGATGCGCAGGTTCTTCAACGCCCGCTTCGCGATCACCGCGACCGGCTGCGTGGTGCCGTACGAGACCGCGAACGGGTCGATCACCAGATCCGCGGCCTTCTTGCCGACCACCGACACCGGGTCGTCCGGGTCCTTGGCCGACTTCGCGACGGACAGCGCGAACGGGATGTTCTTGGTGAACTCGGCCTGGATCAGGCGCTCGTCGTCCGGGAAGCTGAAGACGCTGACGCAGTCCTCGGGCCGCCACTGGTCGTTCGGGTCCGACGCCGACGCGGTCTCACACGTCGACATCTCCGGCGTGAACGCCATCGTTCCGTACTTCGCCGACGCGTGCCCGTCGGTCTCCCCGTTGGTCGTGTAGAGCTCGGCGGAGATGTCCGGGTCATAGCCGGGTACGGCGGGATTCGCGTCGTCGCCGGCCATCGCCTCGGAGATCACGTCGTCCGGCGAGGGCGTGCTCACCTGCCAGCCGACGCCGTACAGCAGGAGTTCGGCGGCCGAGTGGTAGTTGATCATCTCGGTGAAATGGACACGCTGGAACAGGCCGTCGAGGGCCTTCGTCTCCGGCTCGGACGCCGGGGCCGGACCGCGATACGTCTCGCTGCTCGGGTCGGGCGACGAACCCTCGTTGTCGTAACCCCACTTGGTCGCCATGTTCCGGTTCAGGTCGACGCCGTCGCCCGGGGCGATCTGCCCGTCGCCGTTGTTGTCGCGCAGATTCTTGCGCCACAACCGGTCGCCGACGAACGTGTAGTCGTAGCCGTCCGGGTTGGCCACCGGCAGGAACCAGAGGTCGGTGGAGTTCACCAGCTTGGTGATGTCGGCGTTCTTCCCGTACCCGTCGATGACGTAGTGCATCAGCCGCCGCACCATCTCCGGCGTGATCCACTCGCGGGCGTGCTGAGTGCCGGCATACAGCACCGACGGCCGCGAGCCGTCGGTCGACTGCCGGGCGTCCTTGGTCACCTTCACCGCGACGATCGGCTTGCCCTGTCTCGTCGTACCGATGGTGACGAGTTTGGCGAGGCCTGGGTTCGCGGCCGCTGTCTGGGTCAGCTCGGCCTGCAGACCGCCGGTCCCGCTGTACGGGCGGAACACTGTCGGTCCCGCCGCGGTCAGCCGAGCGGCCTCCTCGGAGGCGTCCCGCCCCTTGACCTTCTTCACCTTCAGGTCGACGCCGTCCGAGCGGAGCTTCGCAGCCTGCCGCTTCGAGATGACGACCTCGACCTTGGTCTTCCCGTCCGCGCCCCGGCCGGTCGCCAGATCCGAACGGTCAACTCCGATGTCCACGACCTTCTGCACTTCTTGTGCGGTCAGATCGCCGACGTACACCTCCAGGCCGTCCTTACCCTGGCCCGGTACCGCTGTTGCTGCCTGCCCTGTGGCGAAAGCCCCCGCTACGACGGCCATTACCGCGATGAGAACAGGAGTTCTGCGCATGTCGCCCCTCCCCGGTCGACGGTGCATACCAGGGCAGCGTCCTGTGACTCAGATCACTAGTCAATAGCTGAGAGTGAGCGGACTGTGGCGTGCTCGATCTCACCCGGTCGTGCATACCAGTGCGGCAATGGTTCGGAATACCGTTGGAGGATGAGTCATCGCAGCGAGTCGGGGTTCGAGTTCTCGCCGGTGTACGGGCCGCTCGACGGGTTCGACGCCGCGACGCAGCTGGGCGAGCCGGGGCAGTACCCGTACACCCGTGGCGTGTACCCGACGATGTACACGCAGCGGCCCTGGACCATGCGCCAGTACGCCGGGTTCGGGACGGCGGCCGAGTCGAACCAGCGGTACCACCAGCTGATCGATCACGGCACGATGGGCCTCTCGGTCGCGTTCGACCTGCCGACCCAGATGGGGTACGACTCCGACGCGCCGATCGCGCACGGCGAGGTCGGCAAGGTCGGGGTGGCGATCGACTCGATCGACGACATGCGGGTGCTGTTCGACAAGATCCCGCTGGACCAGGTGTCGACGTCGATGACGATCAATGCGCCGGGGTCGGTGCTTCTGTTGCTGTACCAGTTGGTCGCCGAGGAGCAGGGCGTTTCCGGTGACAAGCTCACCGGCACGATCCAGAACGACGTACTGAAGGAGTACATCGCCCGCGGGACCTACATCTACCCGCCGAAGGAGTCGCTGCGGCTGATCAGCGACATCTTCGCGTACTGCCAGGCGGAGTTGCCGCGCTGGAACACGATCTCGATCTCCGGCTACCACATGGCCGAGGCCGGCGCGACGCCCGCGCAGGAGATCGCGTTCACGCTGGCGAACGGGATCGAGTACGTCCGCGCCGCGGTTGCGTCGGGTCTGGACGTGGACGAGTTCGCGCCGCGGCTGTCGTTCTTCTTCGTCGCCCGGACGACGTTGCTCGAGGAAGTCGCGAAGTTCCGGGCCGCGCGGCGAATCTGGGCACGGGTGATGCGCGACGAGTTCGGGGCGCGCAATCCGAAGTCGCAGATGTTGCGCTTCCACACCCAGACCGCGGGCGTGCAGTTGACCGCGCAGCAGCCCGAGGTGAACCTCGTCCGGGTCGCGGTCCAGGGGCTGGCCGCCGTACTCGGGGGAACGCAGTCCCTGCACACCAACTCGTACGACGAGGCGATCGCGCTCCCGACCGAGAAGGCCGCCCGCCTCGCGCTCCGCACGCAGCAGGTGCTCGCGTACGAAACCGACATCACCGCGACCGTCGACCCGTTCGCCGGCTCGTACGTGGTGGAGTCGCTGACCGACGAGGTCGAGGCCGCCGCGGTCGAGCTGATGGACCAGGTGCAGGAGTACGGCGGTGCGGTCGCCGCGATCGAGAAGGGCTTCCAGAAGCAGGAGATCGAACGCTCGGCGTACCAGATCGCTCAGGAGATCGACGCGGCCGAACGTGTGGTGGTCGGCATGAACAAGTTCAAGATCGCGGAGGAGGAGCCGTACGAGCCGCTCCGCGTCGACCCCGCCATCGAGGCCCAGCAGGTCGACCGCCTCACCACGCTCCGCGCCACCCGCGACCAGGCCGCCGTCGACGAAGCCCTGGCAGCCCTCAAAACCGCTGCCCAAGGCAACGAAAACTGCCTCTACCCCATGAAACAAGCCCTAAAATCCCGAGCCACCGTAGGCGAAGTCAGCAACACCCTAAGAGACGTCTGGGGCGTATACGTCCCCGCCGACACCTTCTAACCCCAACACCGAATCGTGGAGATGGGCGCTAATTCAGAGCCTCGCTCCACGACTCGAGTGCGGGGTGGCCAACCAATCTCCACGACTGGTGATCTGCAGGACCGTCTACCCGCGACATCGACGTCGAGCGTGAGCTCGCGGTATCCACGCCCTAGTCCAGCAGGGCGGTTGAGGTGAGGACGGTGGTGCCTAGGGTGATGGCTTCTTCGGAGGGGGTGAAGGTGGGGGTGTGGAGGTCGCCGGTGGTGTCGAGGGTTGGCGGGCGGACGCCGAGGCGGGCCATCGCGCCGGGGATGTGTTCGAGGTACCAGCCGAAGTCCTCGCCGCCGAGGCTCTGGTCCGTGGGGGCTACCGCGCTCGATCCGAGCGTCTGATGTACGGCGTTCTGCAGCACGTTGATCGCGATGGCGTCGTTCATGACGGGCGGGACGCCATGGGTGACCTCGGTGTCGACCTCCACGCCGTACGGCAGGACGATCTGCGCAGCGAGTTCGGGGATGAGTTGTTCCGCGAGGCGCCACGCGTTGACGTCCAGGCAGCGCAGCGTCCCCTCGGCCTCGCCACGAGACGGGATGGCGTTCGCGGCGGAGCCGGAGGTGATGCGCCCCCAGACGAGGGACATCCCGGCGCGCGGGTCGATGCGGCGGGACAGCGCCGCGGGTAGCTCGGTCACCAGGTTCGCGAGCGCGTAGACGAGGTCGGCGCTCAGGTGCGGCCGGGACGTGTGCCCGCCCGGCCCCGTCAACCGCACCAGCAGCTTGTCCGCGGCGGCCGTCAGCGCGCCGACTCGGAGGCCGATCTGGCCGACCTGGAGCCGCGGGTCGCAGTGCAGCCCGTAAATACGGCGTACGCCGTCGAGCCCGCCGGCCGCGATGACACCGAGCGCGCCACCCGGCATCACCTCCTCGGCCGGTTGGAAGATCACCCGGACCCTCCGGTCCAGCTGCCCGTCACGCGCCATCCCGGCCAGCACCAGCGCCGCCCCGAGCAGAGCGGACGTGTGTACGTCGTGACCGCACGCGTGCGCCACTCCGTCGATGGTCGACCGCCACGGCGCGTCCACGCCGTCGGGCACCGGCAGCGCGTCGATGTCGGCCCGCAGCGCGACGCACGTGTCGCCGGCGCCGATGTCGCAGATCAGCCCGGTCCCGGTCGGCAGCACCCGCGGCGACAGCCCGGCGTCGACGAGCCGCTTCTCGAGCAGTTCGGTCGTCCGGACCTCGTGCCACCCGAGCTCCGGGTGGGCGTGCAGGTCGCGCCGTACGCCGACCATGTCCTCGCGCACCGCCTCGACGCGCGCCAGGATGTCCGCGACCAGCAACTGATGACTCATCCCGCGATTGTTGCACCCGGAGACCGGGGGCCCGCGCAGAGTGCCGAGGCGGATCACGACGGGATTACGGACACGCTCGGTGAAAGTCGCCACGGAGAGTGCTCACCGTGATCTCGGCAGCGCGGGCGGTGACCGTACCGGAGAAGTTGTCGAAATGTGACGCAAACGCCGGTCACTTTCCGGTATCGAGGTCCGCTCGACGTTCAATCCGGGCCGGGACGCGCCCTATAGTCTGCGAATGGCACGCGGGGGAAGGCGTGCCCGTAAACGTATCTGGTCGACGAAGGAGACGTCCGGTGAAGAAGTACGTGCGGGGAACGGCGATCGTGGGCGTGCTGACGCTCGCCGTTGCCGCTTGTGGCAGCAAGCCGACCGATAACAACGCAGGCGGCAGCAGTGCCAACAAGGACTTCAAGGCCTGCATGGTCTCCGACTCAGGGGGCTTCGACGACAAGTCGTTCAACCAGACCTCGTACAAGGGTCTGCAGGACGCGGTCAAGGAGAAGGGCCTGACCGAGGTCAAGGCCGAGTCGAAGTCGGACAACGACTACACGACCAACATGACCGCGATGGTGAGCGCCAAGTGCAACGTCATCGTTGCGGTCGGCTTCAAGCTCGAAGACGCCACCGAGGCGGCGGCGAAGGCGAACCCGAACATCAAGTTCGCGATCGTCGACTCGGCGCCGAAGGCCCCGATCGCCAACCTGAAGCCGCTGCTGTTCAACACCGCGCAGTCCAGCTTCCAGGCCGGGTACCTGGCCGCCGCGATGACGAAGTCCGGCAAGGTCGGCACGTTCGGTGGTCTGCAGATCCCGACCGTGACCATCTTCATGGACGGCTTCGCCCAGGGCGTGCGGTACTACAACACGCAGAAGAGCAAGAACGTGCAGGTGCTCGGCTGGGACGACCAGAAGCAGAAGGGCCTGTTCACCGGCGACTTCGAGGACAAGGCGAAGGGCCAGAACAACGCCCAGAACCTGATCACCCAGGGCGCTGACGTGCTCTTCCCGGTGGCCGGTCCGTCGGGTCTGGGTGGCCTGCAGGCGGCCAAGGCCAGCAACGGCAAGGTGAACGCGATCTGGGTCGACACCGACGGCTGCGTGAGCGCCGAGGAGTACTGCTCCGTCCTGATGAGCAGCGTCGAGAAGGGTATGGACGTCGCCGTCAAGGACGCGGTGGTCTCGGTGGTCGACAACAAGTTCGACAACACCCAGTTCACCGGCACCCTGCAGAACAACGGTACGGCGATCGCGCCGTTCCACGACTTCGACAGCAAGGTCCCGGCCGACGTGAAGTCGGAGCTGGACCAGATCAAGGCCGACATCATCAGCGGCAAGATCACCATCGAGTCGAAGGTTCAGCCCAAGGCATCCTGAACCGTCGCACACAGGCGTAGTACGGTGCGAGCCAGGAAGGCAGACCCACAGGTCCGGCCTTCCTGGCTCGCCGTCTGAAGGGAAGGCTCCCGCATGCATCTCGAGCTCTCCGGGCTGACCAAGCGCTTCGGCTCGCTGGTCGCCAACGACCACATCGACCTGGTGATCGAGCCGGGCGAGATCCACTGCCTGCTCGGTGAGAACGGGGCCGGCAAGAGCACCCTGATGAACATGCTCTACGGGCTGCTGCAGCCCGACTCGGGCGAGATCGTGATCGACGGCGAGAAGGTGGCGATCACCTCGCCGAGCGACGCGATCCGGCACGGCATCGGCATGGTGCACCAGCACTTCATGCTGGTCCCGGTGTTCACGGTCGCCGAGAACATCATGCTCGGCCGCGAGAACACCCGCGGCGCCGGCGTACTGGACCGCAAGAAGGCGCACGCGCTGGTCACCGAGATGTCCGACCGGTACGGCTTCGAGGTCGACCCCGAGGCGCTGGTCGAGGACATCCCGGTCGGTGTCCAGCAGCGGGTGGAGATCATCAAGGCGCTCACCAACAACGCCAGCGTGCTGATCCTGGACGAGCCGACCGCGGTGCTGACGCCGGCCGAGATCGACGAGCTGATCGGCGTGATGCGCCAGCTCAAGGAGAACGGTACGTCGATCGTCTTCATCACCCACAAGCTCAAAGAGGTGCAGGCGATCGCGGACAAGATCACCGTGATCCGCCGCGGCAAGGTGGTCGGCCAGGCCGAGCCGTCGGCGTCCGAGGCGGAGCTCGCCGAGCTGATGGTGGGCCGTGCGGTCGACCTGGTGGTGAACAAGGAGCCGGCCGAGCCGAAGGACGCCGTACTGCGGGTCGAAGGCCTGACCGTGATCGACGAGCGCGGGTTCACCGCCGTCGACGAGGTCGACCTGGAGGTCCGGGGCGGTGAGATCCTCGCGGTGGCCGGTGTCCAGGGCAATGGCCAGACCGAGCTCGCCGAGGCCCTGCTCGGGCTGACGCAGATCGCAGCCGGAAGGATCAGCCTGGACGGTCAGGACCTGACCGGGAAGTCCACCCGGTACCGGCTGGAGGCCGGCATCGGGTACGTCCCTGAGGACCGGGCGCACGACGGCTTCGTCGGCTCGTTCACGGTCGCCGAGAACCTGATCCTCGACCTGTTCCGGAAGGCCCCGTTCGGCAACGGGCCGGCCCTGCGGACCGACGAGATCGACAAGAACGCCGAAGCCCGGGTGGCGGAGTTCGACATCCGCACCCAGGGCATCCACCTGCCGGTGTCGTCGCTGTCCGGCGGCAACCAGCAGAAGGTCGTGCTGGCCCGCGAGCTGTCCCGCCCGCTGAAGCTGCTGGTCGCCTCGCAGCCCACCCGCGGCGTCGACGTCGGCTCGATCGAGTTCCTGCACAGCCGGATCGTCGAGGAGCGCGACCGCGGTACGGCGGTCCTGATCGTGTCCACGGAGCTGGACGAGATCGCCGCGCTGGCGGACCGGGTCGCGGTGATGTACCGCGGCAAGGTGGTCGGCGTCGTACCGTCGGATACCCCGCGCGACGAACTGGGCCTGATGATGGCCGGGGCGCCGCTGTAAGCCGGCGACGACCCCGCGCGAACGAAACCGACCCCCCTGGGTGCGCGCGGTGTGGGGCGCTGTCACTGAGCCGTGTGGGCGCCCCCCCCCCGCCGGT
>NZ_JBSHBJ010000019.1:90410-124792 GCF_053611945.1 Kribbella sp. NPDC054772
GGGTGTTTACGCCCCCGCGCGGGTGGCCGGCCGCTCCCGCCCGCCCCCCCCCGCCCCCGAGGGGGTCGGTGCCGGGCCCCCCGCCCCCACCCCCCCCCCCCACGACGAGGCGATCGAACACCCGACCACGTTGGGAACCATCTGATGAGCACTGAGACAGATGCCGTGCCGGCGCCCGCGCCGGCCAAGGAGCCGAAGCAGTCCGGCCTGCCGAACTGGGTGGTGCAGGGCCTGGTCTCGCTGAGCGCGATCGTGCTGGCGCTGCTGGTCGGGGCGATCCTGATCATCGTCAGCGACGATCAGGTGCAGGCCGCGGTCAAGTACTTCGGCGCCGCGCCGATGGACACCGTCTCGGCCGCCCTGAGCGCGGTCGGTGACGCGTACAAGGCACTCGCGGTCGGCGCGTTCGGCGGGCTGACACCGATCAGCGAATCGTTGACCCAGGCAACTCCGCTGATCTGCGGCGGTCTCGCGGTCTCGCTCGCCTTCCGCACCGGTCTGTTCAACATCGGTGCCCAGGGCCAGCTGATCATGGGCGCGATCTTCGCCGCGTACGTCGGGTTCGCGTGGCACCTGCCGGCGGGCCTGCACCTGATCGTGGCGATTCTCGCCGGGCTGCTCGGTGGCGCGATCTGGGGCGGCGTCGTCGGCTTCCTGAAGGCGCGGACCGGTGCGCACGAGGTGATCGTGACGATCATGCTGAACTACGTCGCGATCTACCTGCTGGCCTGGCTGCTCACCACGTCGACGTTCCGCCGGCCGGGTCGTACGGACCCGATCTCGCCGATCGTCGACGCGAACGCGCAGTACCCGCAGTTCGGGGGCACCCGGCTGCACGGCGGATTCATCCTCTCGGTGCTGGCCGCGGTCTTCGTCTGGTGGCTGCTGAACCGGTCCACGATCGGGTTCGAACTGCGGGCGGTCGGTGCGAATCCTGACGCGTCCCGGACCGCCGGGATGTCGGTCGGCCGCGCCTACGTGATCGCGATGGTGGTGGCCGGTGCGCTGGCCGGTCTGGCCGGCACCCAGCAAGTGTTGGGTACGGATCTACCGCTGACAGACGGTGTCGCGGCGTCGGTCGGGTTCGACGCGATCACGGTCGCGCTGCTCGGCCGCGGTACGCCGTTCGGCACCGTGCTCGCCGGTCTGTTGTTCGGCGCGCTGAACGCGGGCGGTCTGCAGATGCAGCTGATCACGCAGACCCCGCTGACCCTGACCACTGTCCTGCAGGCCGTGATCGTGCTGTTCGTCGCGGCTCCGGCGCTGGTGCGCTCGATCTTCCGGTTCCTGCCGAAGGAACGCGGTACCGGCCCGGTTCTCGCGAAGGGGTGGAACGGATGAGCGAGACGACTCCCGACGCCGTACCCGAGGCAGCGGAGAAGCCGCAGGTCATCGAGGGGCCGGCGGAGCGGACCCGGCGGTTGCGCGTCGGTTCCCTGATGGTGCTGTTCGCGCTGATCGGGCTCGGTCTGGCGATCTTCACCAAGGGCGGCAAGGCGACCTTCCAGCTGGTCTCGGGCGACCTGCAGCACAACCTGCTCGGCGTCCCGGCCCAGTTCACCGCGCTGGTGCTCGCCATCTTCGGCGTGATCGCGGCCGGCGCGTTCCTGCTCCGCCGGGTTCCGCAGTCGTACTCCGGCTACCTGGCGACTCTGCTCGGGATCTGCTTCATCGGCGCGTTCCTGTGCTGGGCGGCGGCCGGGAAGACCTTCCCGCTGGCCAACCAGTTCCAGGGCACGCTGAACTTCGCGACGCCGCTGATCCTCGGCGCGCTGGCCGGCGTGATGTGCGAGCGGGCCGGCGTCATCAACATCGCGATCGAGGGCCAGTTCCTGGTCGGCGCGTTCACCGCGGCGGTCGTCTCGAGTACGACGGGCAGCGGCGCGGTGGCCCTGATCGCGGCGGCCGCGACCGGGGTACTGATGGCGGCGCTGCTGGCCGTGTTCTCGATCAAGTACCTGGTCAACCAGGTCGTGCTCGGCGTCGTCCTGGTGGTGTTCGCGACCGGTATCACCGGCTTCCTGTTCGACCAGTTCCTGCAGAGCGACTCGGGCAAGCTGAACAACCCCGAGGTGCTGTCGGCGATCAAGATCCCGGGGCTCGGCGACATCCCGTTCATCGGCCCGATCCTGTTCAACCAGACGATCCTGGTGTACCTGATGTACATCGCGGTCGTGGTCGTCACGTTCGTGCTGTTCCAGACCCGCTGGGGCCTGCGGATCCGTGCGGTCGGCGAGCACCCGAAGGCCGCCGACACGGTCGGTATCAGGGTCAAGCGGATCCGGTACTCCGCGGTGCTCGCGGGCGGCATCCTGGCCGGTCTCGGCGGCGCGTTCTTCACCGTCGGGTACGCCGGTTCGTTCAGCAAGGAGATGACCGCGGGCAACGGGTTCATCGCGCTGGCCGCGCTGATCATGGGCCGCTGGCACCCGATCGGCGCGACGATCGCCGCGTTGTTCTTCGGGTTCGCGACCCAGTTGCAGTCGCAGTTGCAGATCATCCAGACGCCGATCCCGGGGCAGTTGCTGCTGATGGCGCCGTACCTGGCGACGATCATCGCCGTGGCCGGTCTGGTGGGTCGGGTGAGAGCTCCAAAGGCCGATGGTGAGCCCTACGTCACCGAGTAGTCCCGACGGCGGCGCGGGCCCGGTCGACTGGGAGCTCCTCCGGGCCACCGCCCTCGAGGTGATGGGCCGGGCCTACGCGCCGTACTCGGGCTTCCCGGTCGGTGCGGCGGCGCTGGTCGACGACGGCCGGGTAGTTGCCGGGTGCAACGTCGAGAACGCCTCCTTCGGGATCACGCTGTGCGCCGAGTGTGGGCTGGTGTCGGAGCTGCACCGGACCGGTGGCGGGCGGCTGGTGGCGTTCACCTGCGTGGACCGGCACGGAGATCTGCTGACGCCGTGCGGGCGCTGCCGGCAGTTGCTGCACGAGAACGGCGGTCCGGGACTGCTGCTGGAAACGCCGAGCGGTCCGCGGGCCCTGCGTGAGTTGTTGCCCGACGCGTTCGGGCCGGAGGACTTGGAGAACTGATGAGTTTCGACGTGGTGGACGTCATCCGGGCCAAGCGGGACGCCGGGGAGCTGAGCGACGGGCAGATCGACTGGGTGATCGACGCCTACACCCGCGGGCACGTCGCGCACGAGCAGATGTCCGCGCTCGCGATGGCGATCCTGATCAAGGGCATGAACCGGCGCGAGATCGCCCGCTGGACCGCGGCGATGATCGCGTCCGGTGAGCGGCTGGACTTCAGCACGCTGTCCCGGCCGACCGCGGACAAGCACTCGACCGGCGGGGTCGGGGACAAGATCACGTTGCCGTTGGCCCCGTTGGTGGCGGCCTGCGGGGTCGCCGTACCGCAGTTGTCCGGGCGCGGCCTCGGGCACACCGGCGGGACGCTGGACAAGCTGGAGTCGATCCCGGGCTGGCGCGCCGCGCTGTCGAACGACGAGATGATGCGGCAGCTCGAGGACGTCGGCGCGGTGATCTGCGCGGCGGGTGACGGGCTGGCCCCGGCGGACAAGAAGCTGTACGCGCTGCGGGACGTGACCGGTACGGTCGAGGCGATTCCGTTGATCGCCAGCTCGATCATGAGCAAGAAGATCGCGGAGGGCACCGGGGCGCTGGTGCTGGACGTGAAGGTCGGCTCCGGGGCGTTCATGAAGCACCTGGCGGACGCTCGGGAGCTCGCCGAGACGATGGTTGCGCTCGGCACCGATGCCGGGGTGAAGACGGTGGCGCTGCTCACCGACATGTCCGTGCCGCTCGGGCTGACCGCCGGGAACGCGCTGGAGGTCCGCGAGTCGGTCGACGTACTGGCCGGCGGCGGACCGGCCGATGTGGTCGAGCTGACCATTGCCCTCGCCGCCGAGATGCTCACCGCGGTCGGCGTCACGGACGTCGACCCCGCGGAAAAGCTCCGGGACGGTACGGCGATGGACGTGTGGCGGGCCATGATCGCGGCGCAGGGCGGGGATCCCGCTGCCGAACTGCCGGTCGCTCCCGAGCAACACGTCGTACCTGCTCCTGCTTCTGGGGTGCTGTCGAAGCTCGACGCGCTCGCGGTGGGGGTCGCTGCGTGGCGACTTGGCGCCGGGCGGGCTCGTAAGGAGGACCCGGTGTCGGCGGTGGCGGGCGTCGAGATGCACGCGAAGCCGGGCGACCGAATCCAGGAAGGCCAGCCGTTGCTCACCTTGCACACGGACGACCCGTCACGGATCGAGCGCGCGCTCGAGTCCCTGACCGACGCGGTAGCGGTCGCAGACGCCTACGAGCCGGGCCCACTGGTCATCGACCGCGTCACCGCCTGACCAGCGAGGATCAGCCGCAGGGGCAGGGCGAAGGCGGTCACCCGTTCCATCCCGCCGACGCCCAGCCCCAACCCGTGGTGGGTGAAGTGCAGGACCATCGAGCTCATCCCGAGCGCGCCGAGTCCGACGCCGTACCGCCTGATGCTTGCCAGCGGTCCGGTCCGGAGGAAGCCGGTCAGCAGTAGCGCGAGGTTGCCGAAGGCGAAGATCGGGAACGCGCCGCCCAGCACGTGCAGATCCTCGTTGACGTCGGCCGGCGACAACCCAGCCACCATCCACCCGGCGCCGGTCGCCACCAGCAGCAGCCGCACCGTCCAGGCTGCGACCGTCTGCGGCCAGGCGGTGTGTGTGAGCACCGTGCCGAGGATCATCAACACCCCGCCGGCGGCGAACGACACATTCATCACTGGGTGCAGCGGCGAACAGACATAGCGCCCGTTGAAGTGCCCACAGTGCACGTTCCCGAGATCGCTGATGTTGTTGGATCCCCAGCTGTACGGCGTCTTCCACGCCAGTTGCACCACCACCATCACCACGAAGAACTGCCCAACCCCAACGATCCAGTTCACCGCACCACAACGCGCCGCAATCTTCTCCACCCACCAGACGCTAAGAGCCGCATGCCGCTCCCGCGCTGGCTCGCAGACCCCACCCCAGGTAGCCCCCACGCGACCCCATCTCGCCCGGGCGATCGGCAGCTCGACAGGTAGTGCACCCGCTATACGCCGTACGCGCGACCCCGTTCACGCTCAAGTGCACTACCCCCACCCCCGACACCTCCTGTCGACCTGCAGCTCCCGCCCCTCCAGCCGCCACAAGCCCCTCCGCTCCGCCGCGCGACGGGACATCCAACCGGAAGCCGATGTAAGACCGGGAGCGGATGTACGACCGGGAGCGGACGCCGGCGCGCGGGACGGGATGCCCGTCCGGGAGGGGTTATCCGCTCGAGGCGGGGGTTCTCTGCTGGTATGGCATGGGAGAAGCCCCAAGACGAGGGGATATCCCCTCGTACGGCGGTGGTCGGCTGCGGGCGGTGTGGGCGCGCGGCGGGGTGCGGGCGCTGTGGGTGGGAGCCATGTGCGGGAGGGGATAACCGCTCGGGTGGGGGGGGTTCTCTGCTGGTATGGCAGGGGAGAACCCCCAAGACGAGGGGATATCCCCTCGTGCGTCGGTCGCCAGTCGGGGGCCGGGGCGACGCGCGGCGGCCGGGCGTGGGTGCGGCCTGCGGACCAGCACACCCCAGCCCCGGCCGGCGCAGGCTTCGCCGATCCGTCGCGCGGTGGGAAGTCGCGCGAGGGGAAACCGCGCGGGAGGGGATGTCTGCGCGGGAGGGGTTATCCGCTCGAGGTGGGGGTTCTCTGTTGGTGTGAGAGTGGAGAAGCCCTAAGGCGAGGGGATATCCCCTCGTACGGCGGTGGTCGGCTGCGGGCGGTGTGGGCGCGCGGCGGAATGCGGGCGCTGTCGGCGGGGGCCGTGGTGCAGGCGGGGCCCGGGTGCGCGCCGAGGTGTGGGCGCTGTGGGTCGGAGCCGAGTGCGGGAGGGGATAACCGCTCGGGTGGGGGGGTCTCCGCTGGTATGGGAGGGGAGACCCCCAAGACGAGGGGATAACCCCTCGTACGCGACCGTGGCCAACTGCATGCCGGCGGGGCGGGGCGGTTGGGTTAGCTGGAGGTGGTGGTTAGGCGGGTTTGTTGTTCTTTGGTGAGGGCGGTGATGAGGGGGGTGTCGGGGGTGAGGGTGGTGCCGAGGGGGGCCGCTTCGCGGATGGTTAGTTCGGCGACGATGGGGCCGATGGTGAGGCTGGCTTCGGCGATGGCTACGGACTGGTCGGCGGCGCCGTCGTACTCGACCCGGGCGTCCGAGAGGGCGTCGGGGAGGTCGAACGGGTGGTCGTGGGTGTCCTGGCTCCACAGCCCCTTCTGCAGGGCCTTCGCCTTCGCGGCGGAGCTGGTCTTGAACAGTTGCAAGGTGTAGCGCTTCTTCTTGTCGGGGCTCAGCCGGGTCGCCCGGTACCCCTCGACGAAGCCCGCGTTCAGCAGCAGGGCGCGGTCCAGGGCCGGGTTGGCGGACCACGTGTTCAGGAAGGCGGTCGCGGTGAACGGGCCGGTGCCGTTGCGCGAGTCCGCGACGTACCCGCGGGGGAGCGCGGCGAGCGCGGCCAGGGAACCTCTCGCGGCCTTCTCGGCCGGACCGTTCAGCGCGGAATGCCTCGCGGGTGGCGTCTGGACGCCACCGGACGACGTGCCGTCCTCACTCCCGCAGGCGGTGACTGACAGCAGTACTGCGGTTACTACAACGGCAACGCCTGGCGCAGTCCGCTTCACGGTCCCTCTCCGTCCGGCCACTCGCCCCCGAGCGCATCCGACCAATCCGAGGCCGATGGCATCAGAAGTTGGTGAACTCCAGGCGAACAGTCTTGATTTACTGAGACGCGGACCGCGTGAGAAGCGTCTCGATCGCCCGCCGGGCGGCCTTCGGGTGCATCGGTGTGCAGCCGGCCTCGACGCAGCGGCGGACCACCTGCGGATCGTCGCGGAGCAGCAGCAACCCGCGCCGGAGCAGCGTCAGCGGAGGTTTCCGGCGCTCGCGGAGGTCGCGCTGGAACCGCCGCGCGAACGTGACGAGCCGGTGGTGCCGGACGCAGATCCCCGTGGCGAGCAGGCCGCGTTCGGCGAGTGCGCCGGTGATCTGGTCGGCGAAGATGCCTTCGGCAACGAGGAGTGGGGCGTCGCCGGTGCTGACCGGGCGGTGGCCGACGGTGCCGTCGGCGGCGATGTCGTAGATCGGGAGGTCGGCCGATCCCGTCGTACACAGCTCCTCGAGGGCCGCGACGGCGCGGTCACCGTCCCAGGAGCGCGGGTCGTCCCAGTCGACGATGCCGAGCGGGGAACGCGGCATGGCCTCGTCGTCGCCGTCGCGGTAGAAGTCGTCCAGCCGGACCACGGGCAGCCCGACCTGCTCCGCCAGGCGCGACTTCCCCGCCCCCGAAGGCCCTGCCAGCAACACCACCCGTGAACGCACCGGCACATTCTCTTCCACTTCCTGCAGTAACAGCCAATCCCGTGTGGCGATAATCAGGTGTGCCGAAGATGAAACTGGGGGCCGTGGCGTACGGGCTGGCGGCGATCGGAATGACCGGGGGCGTCGTGCAGATGCTTGCGCGGCACGGTGCTTGGGGTGACGTGCACGGATGGGTCTTCGGCGGACTGGTGGCCGTGGTCGCGGCCTCGGCTGTGCTGCTGGCGGTCGGGGCGGTCACCCGGCGCGGGCTGATAGCGAACGACGGTCCGTGGATCTGCCGGAAAGGCTGGACCGTGATCGTCGGGCTGACGGCCGCCGGCTTCGTTCTGACCCTGCTGTCCGACGCCTACCTGCCGTGGCTCCCGACAGGTTCGGTGGTCTTCTTCCCGAGCTGGATTCGGCGCATGCAGGAGAGCTATTGGGAAGGCCGCGTCGAAGCCGAGGTACAGGCAGTTCGGGAGCGCAACGGCGTCATAGCAGAGCCTGTCGAAGTACGTCGTTCTGACTCTTGAACCAGGTGTTGGTGCGGTCGGTGAGGTCAGACTCGCCGGTGGTCCAGCGTTGGTGGAACCACGGGTGCCCGGTCTCGGCGCCGCGGCGTACGTAGTCCATGCACCAGACGTGGTTGTCGGCTGCCGCGTCCACCAACCGCACCCGGTCCGCCTGGGTCAACCCGTAGGTGTCCGCGAAGCGCCGCAAACGAGCCGCCGACCGACCTCGGCGTACGTCGTGAATATCCGCGTCCGGACGCAGCGGCGCCCACAACCGCACCGCGGTCGCGACGTCCCACAGCGCCGACCCGGGCCCGGCGAGATCGAAGTCGATCAGCGCGACCGCGACGCCGTCCCGGAACACCACGTTGTCGAGGTTCGGGTCGTTGTGGCTGATCAGCCCGGTGACGTAACCGGACGGCACCGGCTCGGCCCACTCGAGTCCGACCGGCCGGAAGTCCGCCACCGCGTCGTGATAGTCCCGCAGCAGCAGGGCCACACTGTCCAGCGCCGCGTCGGTCATCGACCAGTCCGGGTACGGCGCAGTGACGGTCTCACCCGGCAAGTACGACAGCACCTCGCGCCCCTGCGAGTCGATCCCCAGGTACGTCGGCGCGCCCGTGAACCCGGCACTCTCCAGGTGCTCCAGCAGCGCGTGGGTCGCCGTACTGCTGGCACGCAGCGGCCGCCGGACGGTGTCCCCGACCCGCACGACCAGGCCGCGGTTCGCCGTACCGCCGAGCAACTGGGTCTCCACCTCAGCAGGCATCGCCGGTCAGTGTGACTCGTCGAGCAGTGCCTTCGCCAGGGGTGCGTGGGTAACGATCCCGTTGACCAGCCCGCTGCGGACGGCGGCGCGCACCGCCGCGACCTTGGCCAGACCGTACGGAATCGCGATCACCTCGTCGATCTTGTCCATCTGTTCCGCGTTGATCGCGATCACCCGGTCGGTGACGCGGCTCTGTACGGCCTGACCGTCCGCGTCGACGAACACCCCGGAGATGTCCGCGACGACGCCGCGTTTGGCCAGCTGTTCACAGGCCTTCTCGTCCATCGCGTCGTACAGCGTCGACTGTCCGGCCGACCACGACCCGAGCCCGACGACAGCCTTCGACACCGAGTCGAAATGGCTGATCGCCTCGGCCACCTCGGGCTGCTGCCGGAGCGCGCGAGCCGTCGCCGCATCCGGCACCACGAGCGGCGCATAGAACAGGTACGCCGGACCGCCGGACAGGCGAGCGGTGTGACGTACGAGCTCCACCGAGTTCGCCTCGACATCGGGACGGGTCAGGGCACCGGTCAGCTGGACCACCGGCACCGGCGCGAGCGTGGTGAGCTGCTCGGTCATCGCGGTCACCGCCCGCGCCCACGCGAGGCCGAGCACGTCCTCGGCCGTGACGATCTCGGAAAGTAGATCAGCCGCGGCCTTGCCGAGCTGGGTCCGCAACGCCGGCTCGTCGACCTCGGGGGTGTCCACCACGATCGCGCGGCGCAGACCGAGCGACTCCTGCAGCCGCGCGGACAGGTCGATGTCGATCGCGCCCGGGTGGCTGATCTCGATCCGCACCAGCCCGCTGCTGCGCGCCTGGTCCAGCAGTCGCGCGACCTTGAACCGGCTGAGCCGGAACTCGTCCGCGATCTCCACCTTCGACCGCCCGTCGACGTAGTACCGCCGCGCGACCGACGCGGTGAGTACCAGCTGAGCCGGCCCGAAGGCACCAGCGCTCGACTCCATCACAGCCTCCCCGCTCATATGAGCACGTGTGGACCCAAGTGTTGCACAGACCCTTGACAGGTCAAGGGGCTTCCCGGTCTACTCATGCTGTGAGCGGAGGCGTGCTCAAATGAGCGGGCCCGAGGCGGAGCGGCAAGGGAGTGGCTCGTGCTGAGTAGGCGCAAACGCATCGGAGCGGTCGGGGTCGCATTCCTGGTGAGTGCGGTCAGCGGCTGTGCGGGCTGGGGAGGCGGAGCCGGCGGTGGTGACAGCGCGGACAGCATCAACGTGCTGATGGTGAACAACCCGCAGATGGTCGACCTGCAGAAACTGACCGCCGAGAACTTCACCAAGCAGACCGGCATCAAGGTGAACTTCACCGTGCTGCCGGAGAACGACGTCCGGGACAAGATCAGCCAGGAGTTCTCCAGCCAGGCCGGTCAGTACGACGTCGCGTCCGTGAGCAACTTCGAGATCCCGATCTATGCCAAGTCCAAGTGGATCGCGCCGCTGTCGGACTACATCGCCAAGGACTCCGCGTTCGACCAGGGCGACATCCTGAAACCGATGACCCAGTCGATGACCGGTGAGGACGGGAAGATCTACGGCGAACCGTTCTACGGCGAGTCCTCGTTCCTGATGTACCGCAAGGACATCCTGGCCGCCAAGGGCGTGACGATGCCCGCGAAGCCGACCTGGCAGGAGGTCGCCGACATCGCGGCCAAGGTCGACAACGCCAAGCCGGGGATGCGCGGCATCTGCCTGCGCGGCCAGCCCGGCTGGGGCCAGCTGTTCGCTCCGCTCACCACAGTCGTGAACACCTTCGGCGGCACCTGGTTCACCCAGGACTGGCAGGCGCAGGTCGACTCGCCGGCGTTCACCGAGGCCACCAAGTTCTACGTCGACCTGGTCCGCGCGCACGGCGAGGCCGGCGCGCCGCAGGCCGGGTTCACCGAGTGCCTGAACAACACCATCCAGAGCAACGTCGCGATGTGGTACGACGCCACGTCGGCGGCCGGATCGCTGGAGGCACCGAACTCGCCGGTCAAGGGCAAGATGGGCTACGCGCCGGCGCCGGTCGTGAAGACCGACAGCTCCGGCTGGCTGTACGCGTGGGCGTGGGGCATCCAGGAAGCGTCGAAGAAGAAGGACAACGCCTGGAAGTTCATCTCCTGGGCCTCCGGCAAGGACTACGAGCAACTGGTCGGCGAGAAGGTTGGCTGGTCCAACGTTCCGGCCGGCAAACGCACGTCGACGTACGCGAACGCGGAGTACGTCAAGGAGGCGGCGGCATTCGCCGAGCCGACCAAGCAGGCGATCGAGAACGCGGACCCGAGCAACCCCGGCACGCAGCCACGGCCGGCGCCCGGGATCCAGTTCGTCGACATCCCGGAGTTCCCGGATCTCGGGACCCAGGTCAGCCAGGACGTGAGCTCGGCGATCGCCGGGCGGATGAGCGTCGACAAAGCCTTGAACCGCGGGCAGGAGCTCGCCGACGACGTCGCGGAGCGGTACCGCTCGCGCGCAGCGAAGTGAGGGGTGCAGTTCATGTCCGTCGACGCGAAACCTGACACAGCGACCCGGCCGAAGCGGCACGCGGCACCACCCGGCTCCGAGGGCACAATCATGCGCAAGGCCGGCGACTGGGCCCGGCGCGGTCCGTTGCTGCCGGCCCTGGTGTTCATGATCATCGTGACCCAGCTGCCGTTCGTGGTCACGATCGTGGTGTCCTTCATGGACTGGAACGCCTACTACCCGGACGAGCGCGGGTTCGCCGGCGTGGACAACTTCCGCCGGGTGCTCACCGACGCCAACACCCGGCACGCGATCCTGGTGACGATCCTGCTCACCGCGGGCGTGGTGCTGCTCAGCCTCGTACTCGGTCTCGCGATCGCGCTCCTGCTGGACCGCAAGTTCCGCGGCCGCGGCGCGGTCCGGACGATGATGATCACGCCGTTCCTGGTCGTCCCGGTCGCCGCCGCGCTGCTGTGGAAGCACGCGCTGTACAACCCGACGTACGGCTTGTTCAACGGGGTGCTGAAGTGGTTGTTCGGTGAGAACGCCCCGCAGCCGGACTGGATCAGCAACCAGCCGCTGTGGTCGATCATCTTCGCGCTGGTCTGGCAGTGGACGCCGTTCATGATGCTGATCCTGCTGGCCGGTCTGCAGAGCCGTCCGCTCGACGTCATCGAGGCGGCCGGGATCGACGGCGCGAACCAGTGGGAGATCTTCCGCTACATGACGCTGCCGCACCTGCGCCAGTACCTGGAGCTGTCCGCGCTGCTCGGCTCGATCTACGTCGTCCAGAACTTCGACGCGGTGTTCACGATCACGTCCGGCGGCCTCGGTACGGCGAACCTCCCGTACACGATCTACCAGACCTTCTACACCGCCCACGACTACGGCCGGGCGTCGGCGGCCGGCGTGATCGTCGTGATCGGCACCATCGCCATCGCGACGTTCGCCCTGCGGTCGGTGTCCACGCTGTTCCGAGAGGAGACCGGTCGGTGAATGAGCGAAGCGAATTCACAAGAAAGCACAGTGCGCGTCGCGAAGCGGCGCCCGGAGCGAAGCGAGGACGACGTTGAGCGGCCAGGTCACGATTGTGACGGGCAAGAAGAACCGCGGTGGTGGGTTCGTCCTGAGCGGGCTGGCGTGGATCGTCGGGATCCTGTTCGTGCTACCGGTGGTCTGGATGTTGCTGACGTCGTTCCACTCCGAGGAGAACGCGGCGAAGAACCCGCCGGACCTGGGCGCGCCGCTGACGCTGGACGGGTACCGGTCGTTCTTCGACAGCGGTCCCTGGCCGTCGATCGCGAACTCGTTGACCGCGAGCATCCTGTCCACGGTGCTGGTCCTTCTGCTCGCGTTCCCGGCGGCGTACGCGCTGTCGATCCGGCCGGTGAAGAAGTGGACCGACGTGCTGTTCTTCTTCCTGTCCACGAAGATGCTGCCGGTGGTGGCAGGCCTGCTGCCGATCTATCTCTTCGCGCAGTCGGTGCACTTCCTGGACAACATCTGGCTGCTGATCATCCTGTACACGTCGATGAACCTGCCGATCGCGGTCTGGATGCTGCGCAGCTTCCTGTCCGAGGTCCCGGTGGAGATCCTCGAGGCGGCCTCGGTGGACGGCGCGTCGCTGACCCGCACGCTGCGATCCGTGGTCGCACCGGTGGTCACGCCGGGGATCGCCTCGGCCGCACTGATCTGCTTCATCTTCAGCTGGAACGAACTGCTGTTTGCCCGAGTGCTGACCGGCACAGTGGCGCAGACGGCGCCGGTGTTCTTGACTGGGTTCGTGACAAGTCAAGGATTGTTCCTCGCCAAAGTCTGTGCCGCGTCGATCGTGGTGTCGCTGCCGGTGCTGATCGCCGGGTTCGCCGCTCAGGACAAGCTCGTCCAGGGTCTGTCGCTGGGGGCGGTCAAGTGAGACTGACGACCACAGCTCTCGGTGCCCTCGGCAATGAGGTCGGCGTCCCGACGTACGACCGGACGGCGGTGACACCCGGCATCGTGCACTTCGGCGTCGGCGGCTTCCACCGCGCGCACCAGGCGATGTACCTGGACCGGCTGATGAACGACGGCAAGGCCCTCGACTGGGGCATCGTCGGCGTCGGCGTCCTCCCGCAGGACCGGCGCATGTACGACGCCCTCGCGGCGCAGGACCACCTGTACACGCTGGTGATCAAGCACCCGGACGGGACCCTGGAGCCCCGCGTCATCGGGTCGATCGTCGGGTACCTGTTCGCGCCGGACGACCGCGAGGCGGTGCTGGCCCGGATGGTCGACCCGGCGACCCGGATCGTGTCGCTGACGATCACCGAGGGCGGGTACCACGTCAACCAGGTGACCGGTGAGCTCGACACCTCGGACCCGGCGCTCGCCGCGGACCTGGAGCCGGGCGCGACGCCGGGGAGCGCGTTCGGGTTCATCGTCGAGGCGTTGCGCCGGCGGCGCGAAGCCGGCGTACCGCCGTTCACCGTGATGTCGTGCGACAACATCCCGGGCAACGGGCACGTGGCGCGCAAGATGCTCGCGTCCTTCGCGCGGCTGAAGGATCCGTCAGTGGCCGAGTTCCTGGAGACCGAGGTGCGGTTCCCGAACTGCATGGTCGACCGGATCACGCCGGTGACCACGGACGCGGACCGGGAGGCGCTGGCCGAACGGTTCGGGATCGAGGACGGCTGGCCGGTGGTGTGTGAGCCGTTCACGCAGTGGGTGCTCGAGGACGACTTCGGTGGCGTGCGGCCGCCGTACGAGGATGTCGGCGTCCAGATCGTCGAGGACGTCGAGCCGTACGAGCTGATGAAGTTGCGGCTGCTGAACGCGTCGCACCAGGCGCTGTGCTATCTCGGTTTCCTGTCCGGCTACCGATATGCGCACGAGGTGTGCCAGGACAAGCTGTTCGTCGACTTCCTCCTCGCCTACATGGACAACGAAGGTACGCCGACGTTGCCGCCGGTACCCGGGGTGGATCTGGACCGGTACAAGCACCAGCTGATCGAGCGATTCGCGAATCCCGAAGTACGGGACACGCTCGCGCGGCTGTGCGCGGAGAGCTCCGACCGGATCCCGAAGTGGCTGCTGCCGGTGGTGCGCGAGCAACTCGCGGCCGGGCGGGAGATCACCCGCTCGGTACTCGTGGTCGCGTCCTGGGCGCGGTACGCCGAGGGCGTCGACGAGGAAGGTCAGCCGATCGAGGTGGTCGACCGGTTGCGCGACAAGCTGGTCGAACGTGCGCAGCACAACCGCGAGGATCCGCTGGTGTTCATCTCGGACCCGGACCTCTTCGGCACGCTGGCGTCCGACGAGCAGTTCGTCACGCAGTACAAGGCCGCGTTGAAGTCCCTCCACGAGATCGGCGCCCGCGCCACCCTCGAGTCCCTTTAGTCTGGCTTCTATGACTGAGCTGAGGCTGGTGGCCGGGGTGGACTGCTCCACCCAGGCGACCAAGGTTCTGGTGTGCGACGCCGAGACCGGAGCGGTCGTTCGCGAAGGGCGGGCGCCGCATCCGGACGCGACCCAGGTGGACCCGGCGGAGTGGTGGAAGGCGTGGGAGACCGCGTCGGACGGGCTGCTCGACGGCGTCCAGGCGATCGCGATCGGCGGACAGCAGCACGGCATGGTGCTGCTGGACGACTCTGGTGAGGTCGTTCACCCGGCCGTGCTGTGGAACGACACGAGCTCGGCCGACGCGACCACCGAGCTGATCACCGAGCTGGGCGGCCCCGAGGCGTGGGCCGAGGCCGTCGGCTCGGTGCCGGTCCCGAGCTTCACCGTCACGAAGCTGCGCTGGCTGCGCGATTCGGCCGCAGACGATCCTGCAGGCGATGCGCTGGGCGAGGCCCGTCGCGAGGCGGTACGGCGGGCCGCGGCCGTCGTACTGCCGCACGACTGGATGACACAGCAGCTGGCGGCGGACCGCAAGGGCATCGAAGGCATCACCACCGACCGGGGCGATGCCTCCGGGACCGGGTGGTGGGCGCCGTCGACGGACAGCTATCGCACCGACCTGGTCGAGCTCGCGTTCGGACGTTCGCTCGAGCTGCCGCGGGTGGCCGGCCCGGCGGAGATCGTCGGGCAGACGGCCTTCGGCGCCGCGATCGCGGCCGGTACGGGGGACAACGCAGCCGCCGCGCTCGGCCTCGACCTGCAGCCCGGCGACGTCGCGGTCTCCCTCGGCACGAGCGGTACGGCGTTCGCCCGGTCCGCGCACCCGACGAAGGACGCGTCCGGTCTGGTCGCCGCCTTCGCGGACGCCACCGGCGAGTACCTGCCGCTGGTCTGCACGCTGAACGCGGCCCGCGTGATGTCGGCGACCGCGCAGATGCTCGGTCTGGAACTGTCCGCCTTCGACGAGGCCGCGATCACCTCGCCCGGCAGCAACGGTCTGGTCCTGCTCCCGTTCCTGGACGGCGAGCGTACCCCGGACCTCCCGCACTCGACCGGCCTGATCTACGGCCTGACCCGCGCCACGATGCAGCCTGCGACGATGGCCCGCGCCGCCGTCGAGGGTCTGCTCTGCGGCTTGGCGGATGCCGTCGACGCGCTCCGCGACCAGGGGCTGCCGGTCCGCCGCGTGCTGCTCCTCGGCGGCGGTGCCCGCTCCCGCGCCGTCCAAGCCCTCGCCCCGGCCCTGCTCGGCGCCGACGTCGTGCTGCCCGAGCCGGCGGAGTACGTCGCCCTCGGAGCGGCCCGCCAGGCAGCCTGGGCACTGTCCGGCGCCAACACCCCACCCACCTGGAACGTCCCCCTCAGCAAGCCCGAGCCGGCCATCACCGTGAACGCCGAAAAGATCCGCGCCGACTACGAACAGGTCCTCACCAACACCCGCCCCCTCCTCGCCCAGCCTTACAACCAGTAACTGCCCGGCTCGGCGCGAGGGGCGGGGCCTGGAGTCTCGCCCTACCCTGGGTGGATGGTGTACTTCGGTGGGTTGCTCGGTGTGATCGGGCTGCTGACTTTGGTGTTCCGGCACGGGGACGTGTTCGGTGTGCCCGGCGTGGCGGTGGGGATCGGGCTGCTCGTCATCGGGATCGCGGTCGGGGCGCTCGGCGTCGTCCGGCGGCGGGTGGTGCGGCGGCGGAAGATCGAGCGCGGCGAGCCGGTGCCGGTCGGGAACGTGATCGAGCGGGCGAAGGCGCTGCCGCGGCTGCTGCGCGACGTACGCCGGGGCGCGTACACCGACCTGCCGCGGACCCGGACCTTCCTCTGGGTGCTCGCGATCGTCTACCTGATCTCGCCGATCGACATCCTGCCGGACCTACTCCCGGTCATTGGTGTCACCGACGATGCCGGCGTCGCGGTCTGGCTGCTCACCAGCGTGTCGACCGCGGCCGGCCTGTACCTCCGCAAGGAACGTGAGCAACTCCCGCACGAGCCGCCCCGCGGCCGCCGCGCCACCCCGTAGCCAGTCGCTGTGGGGAGGCTTTCAGTCCCGAATCGGGCAGGAATCCTCCGCAGTGGCGGCACCGAGCCAGTGAGCGATGTCCTCGGCGGCTTCGTCGGGTTGCTCGTAGGCGAAGCGCTGGAGGGGATCGGGTGGGAGTTCGGGTGACGTGAGGCGGTCGGCAGCGGCGACGAGCTGTTGCGCCGCCGCGAGCACGCGCGCCGCCTGGGCGGTGGCCTCGGCGGGATCGTGCAGCGTGGCGACCGCGGTCGCCAGGTCCGCGACCTCACAGGCCTGATACGCCATCGCGAGCTGGGCGCGGTTCATCCGAAGGCTCGCACGAAGAAGATCGCCGTCATCGCGACCGCGGTGCCGAGCACCAGGCCGCGCAGCACCAGCGGAGCCAGACGGCGTACGAGATGGGCGCCGAAGTAGCCACCGGCGACCGCGCCGGCGAGTAGCGCGACCAGGTGGACCGGCTGGGACAGGACGTCGGCCGCGAACACGAAGATCACCGCGGCGGTCAGGTAAACGGCCGCGACCTGGATGACCCGCAGCGGGTTGCCGCGGGCCGGATCAAGGGTCGTCGTGGCGGTCCAGAACGCGAGCATCATCAGCCCGACCGCGCCGCCGAAGTACCCGCCGTAGATCGCCAGCACGAACTGCCCGATCAGGATCGCCGCCGGGCCGGGCTTGCCGAGCCGCAGCGCGGCCGTCAGCCGCTTGCCGAACGCGAGTACGACGGTCGCGAACGCGAGCAGCCACGGCACCGCCGCGTCGAAGGAAGCGGACGGCAGCAATAACAGCAGTCCCGCGCCGATCGCGCCGCCGAGCACACTCGCGAGCGTTAGCCGGGCCGGCGACGGGTGCGCGAAGCCCTCGATCTCCCGCCGGTAGACCCACGCGCTGGTCGCGTTCCCGGGCAGCAGCGCGACGGTTGTGGTCGCGTTCGCGGTGACCGGAGGCATCCCGGCCGCGACGAGGGCGGTGAGGGCCACGAAGCTCCCGCCGCCGCCGACCGCGTTCAGGGCGCCGGCCGCGACACCGGCCAGGAGGATCAGCAGCACCCTTCGAGGATCAGGGGTCGGCGCGCTCGCCACAATGCGCGATTCCCGTAGCCAGCCTCAGTCTGAGACGTAGGCTGAGCTCATGCGGTACGACCTCGACGACCTCCGGCTGTTCACGCATGTTGCGGCGGAAGGCTCGATCACCGCCGGCGCGCGGGTGATGCACCTCAGTCTGCCTTCGGCCAGTGCGCGGGTCAGAGCACTCGAAACGCAGGCCGGCGTACCGCTGCTCGTGCGCGAGCGCCGCGGTGTCCGGCTGACCCCGGCCGGCGCCACCCTGGCTCGACACGCTCGGGAGGTGCTCGCCGAAACCACTCGTCTGGACAGCGCGGTCGCGTCGTACGCCGGCTCTCGGTCGGCACCCATCCGCCTGGTCGCGGGCGGGTCCGCGATGCACCAGCTCGTCCCCCTCGCGCTCGCCACGTTCCTCCGCGATCATCCCGAGTACGACGTGAACGTGAGCGAGCGCCGTACCGTCCGGATGGTCCGCCTGCTCGCGGCGGGTGAGGCGGATCTCGGTGTGATCCTCGACGACGAGCCGACCCAGCTACGGACCGAGCCGCTCGCCGACGACTCCCTGGTTGTGATCGGCCAGGCCGGCGGCACCCTCTCGGGCCGCGCCTCGATCGCGTACGCCGAAGTCGCGGAGCACCCGCTGGTCGGACTCGACCGCAACTCGCCGCTCAGCGAATGGATGGACGACCGCCTCGGCCCGCACGCCCCCGTGCCGCGCTATCGGACGCTCGTCCCGACCCTGCACGCGCTGATCATTCTCGCGACCGCCGGCGCCGGACTGGCCGTCGTGCCGCGCCGGGCCGTGCACGCGAACGCCGAGGTCGACATCTGCCCGTTGCAGGACGCCTGGTCCACCCGCGGCCACTTGATCTGTTACGCCGCCGACGCTCCGGACTCGGTCAACCTGCTCGCCGAACACCTGCACGCGGCGGCACGTCTCTAGCTGGGCAGCTGGGCTCGGATGCCGTCGATCAAATAGCCGAGGCCGAGGTCGAAGATCTCGGAGGCTTTGCGGTGGCGGGCGTCGTGCACCCATTCCGCGAGCACGGGGTACTTCCCGGTGCCGAACATGCGGGTCAGGTAGGGACCGGTGGCGTGCTGGAACTGGTGCCGGTCGAGGCCGCTCGCGCGTTCCGCCCGGCGCTCGGTGACCTCCTTGCGGACCGCACCGACCAGGTAGACGTTCACCGCTTCGAGCGCGCCGGACAGCGCGTCGATGTCGTCAAGACCGGTGGCGCGCAGCGCGGACAGCGACGCCTCGGTGTGCGCGAGGGCGGCCGGACCGAACCGCGGCCTGCCGCCGAGGAGGTCGGCGAACCACTCGTGGCGCAGCGCCGCGTCGCGGAGTCCGGTCGCGATGGACCTCAGGACGGCGTCCCAGGTCGCTCCGGTGGGCGGCGGAAGCTCGGCGTACACGGCGTCGACCATGAGCTCGAGGAGCTCGTCCTTGGTGTCGACGTACCGGTAGAGGCGCATCGGGCCGGCGTCGAGCGCGGCGGCGACCTTGCGGAGCGAGACGGCCTCCAGGTCCGCGGCGTCGGCGAGCTCGATCGCGGCCCGGACGATGCGTTCCCGGCTGAGCGGACTCGGACGCCGCCGCTCGGCCGGCTCGGGGCGCTCCCAGATCACGGGGTTGTCCGTCACAGGCAGGAACAATACACCGACCTCATGCGATACAGTGTATTTCTCAATACAGTGTATCGAAAGGAGCATGCCTGTGATCGCGATCATCGGCGGTGGACCCGGCGGCCTGACGCTCGCGCGGATCCTGCAGGTCCACGGCATCGAGTCGGTCGTGTACGAGCGTGACTCGTCGAGCGCCGCCCGCACTCAGGGCAGCATGCTCGACCTGCACGCCGGCACCGGCCAGGCAGCCCTGCGCGCGGCCGGCCTCGAGGATGAGTTCCTCGCAGCAGCGCGCGGCGAAGGTCAGGACCTGCGGATGCTGGATCACACCGGCGCGCTGCTGCTCCGGGAAGACACCCCGGACGACGCGCCGATGCTGCGTCCGGAGATCGATCGCGCCGACCTGCGCGACCTGCTGCTCCGCTCGCTCGCGCCGGGGACCGTTCGCTGGGGGAGCGCCTTCACGCATGCGGAGGGACAGCTCCTGCACTTCGCCGACGGGAGTACGGCGCTCTGTGACCTCCTCGTCGGAGCCGACGGGGCCAACTCCCGGGTACGTCGGCTGCTCACCGGCACCGAGCCGGCGTACCAGGGGAAGGTCGTGGTGCAGAGCGCGATTCACGAGGCCGATCGCGCCGAGCCTGAGCTCGCCGCGATGGTTGGCCGCGGCAACTACTGGGTGTTCGGTCCGGACCGGATGCTCGGCGCGCAACGCAACGGGAACGGGGTGATCCAGGTGAGCATCTCCATCCAGGCGCCGGCCGATGCGGACCCGGCGGCCGTCACGGATCTGCCGGGTGACTGGGCGCCGCAGTTCCGCCGGCTGCTGGCCGCGTGTGACGAGCCGTTCGTCGTGCGCCCGGCGTACACCCTGCCGATCGGTTTGCGGTGGGCGCGCCGGCCAGGTGTCACGCTGCTCGGGGACGCCGCACACCTGATGCCGTCGCACGGTGAGGGTGCGAACCAGGCCATGCTCGACGCGGCCGAGCTCGCCCGGGCGATCGCCGCGCACCCTGGTGACCTGGACGCCGCGCTCGAGCAGTACGAGCCGGCGATGTTCGACCGGACCGCCGAGGTCGCGGAGCGGTCGGCCGTTGTCGCCGAGATGATGACCGGGCCCGATGCCGCCCAGAAGGTTCTGAGGTTCTTCACAGGCGTCGACTAGGTTGGTCGGCGTGGATATTCCGCTGCAGGCGTTCGAGGCCCTTCTGCACAGTCCGAATGTGCCGACCGTCTGCCGGGCGCTGAACATGTACCAGGTGGCCGCGGCGTACACGCAGTTGAGCGGTGGTAATCCGCTCGAGCCGCTCGCGGCCGACGTACGGCAGGTAGCGCTGGAGATCCTGTCCCGGCCGCCGGTCGAGGCGAGCGAGGACATCGCCGCCGGCTTCGATCATGTCAGCGCACTGAACGTGCTGACCACGCTCGCCGAGCCCGACGACCTCGCTGCGATCACCGCGGTGCAGGAAGGCACGAGCGACGAGCAGGTCCGGGCGGTCGCTTCGCTCGCGGCAGACACCGCACGCCGGAAGACGACCGGGTCCTAGGGATAGCGTGCTGTTATGCGCGCGTTGACAGTCGAAGAAGCCCGGCGACGGGCAGCGGACCTGGCCCTGCGGTCGTACGAGATCGCGTTCGACCTCACCGATCCGGGTGACACGTTCCTGGCGACCAGCCGGATCCGGTTCGAGGCCACGAGTACGACGAGCTGGGTGGACGTGAAGCCCGAGCGGCTGATCGGCGTCGAGCTCAACGGGCAGGCGCTCGATCCTGGCGCGCTCGACGGCGGGCGGTTCCCGCTGACCGGGCTGCAGCCGGAGAACGAGCTCGTCGTCACCGCGCAGATGAAGTACTCGACGGACGGCGAGGGCCTGGTGCGGTCCGTCGACGCCGCCGACGGGCGCGTCTACACCTACGGCATGTCGTCGCTGGAGTCCGCGCCACGCTACTTCCCGTGCTTCGACCAGCCCGACCTCAAGGCGCCGTACACGGTCACTGTGCGCTGCCCCGAGCACTGGGTTGTCCTGGGCAACGGTGCGGCCCGGCGGACGGCGCCGGGGGAGTGGGCGCTCGCCGAGACCAAGCCGCTCTCGACGTACTTCGTCACGCTGGTCGCCGGCCCGTTCCACCAGATCCGCAGCGAGTACGACGGGATTCCGCTCGGACTCGCCTGCCGCCAATCGCTGGTCGAGCACCTGGAGCGGGACGCCGAGGACCTGTTCGGGACCACCCGGGAGGCGTTCGCGGAGTACCACCGGATGTTCCGCCAGCGGTACCCGTTCGGTGAGTACTGGCAGGTGTTCGTCCCGGACTTCAACCTCGGCGCGATGGAGAACCCGGGCTGCGTGACGTTCGCCGACAGCCTCGTGTTCCGCGGGCAGGCGACCGAGGCGGAACGCAGTACCCGGGCCCGGGTCGTCGTACACGAGATGGCGCACATGTGGTTCGGCGACCTGGTCACCATGAAGTGGTGGAACGACATGTGGCTGAACGAGTCGTTCGCCGAGTACATGGCACACCGCGTCTCCGAGGACGCCACCAGCTACGCCGGCAACTGGACCGACTTCGCCTTCGTCCGCAAGTGGTGGGGACTGGTCACGGATCAGAGCAGCTCGACCCATCCGGTCGCCCCCGACACGCTCAAGGATGCGCGACAGTCGCTGGACGACTTCGACGGCATCTCGTACGCGAAGGGCGCGGCCGTCCTCAAGCAGCTGGCGAAGTACCTCGGCGACGAGGTGTTCCTGAAGGGCGTGAACGCGCACCTGGACGCGCACGAGTACGGGAATGCCGATCTCCAGGAGTTCATCGCCAAGCTGACGGAGGCGGGCGCGCGCGATCTCGACAACTGGTCGGACCAGTGGCTGCGAACGTCAGGGCTGGACACGATCACCGTCGAGCGGACGGATGGCGGTGTGGTGCTGCACCGTACGAGCCCGGACAGCTCGCGGCGCCTGCACAAGTTGAGCGTCGGCGGGTACGGCGCCGACGGTTCCGCCAGCGTGGTCGATGCGGTGCTCGCGGAGGACTCCGTAGAAGTTGTCCTGGGCAATGATGTGGTGGTGCCGGACGCCGGGGACGACACCTGGGCGAAGGTTCGGCTCGACCCGATGAGCCTCTCGAACCTGCCTGACGTGCTGCCGAAGATCTCGGACGGGACGACGCGCGCCGTGGTGTGGAACTCGGTGCGGGACTCGGTGGCGGATGCCGAGTTGGATCCGCGGCGCGCGCTCGAGCTGTTCGCAGCCGCACTACCTCACGAAGTCAGCGACGTCGCCGTCGGTTCACTCGTCCAATGGCTCGAGAACCGTGTCCTCGGCCGCTACCTCGACTACGACGAGTACCGCGCCCCCGCCGCCGACGCCCTGCGCGGCAAGCTGTCCGTCACCACTCCGGGCAGCAGCCTGCAGTTGGTGACGGCTCGGGGCCTGATCGCGACCAGCGACGACGCCGACCTGCTGACGTCCTGGCTCAACAGTGCGGCCCCGGAAGGACTCGAGATCGACGCCGACCTGCGCTGGGCAATCGTCCTGCGCCTGGTGCGGCTGAACGCCTTCGGCGCCGGCGAGATCGACGCGGAGTTGGCGCGCGACCGGTCGACCGAGGGCGTCAACCAGGCGGCACGCTGCCGGGCCGCGCTGCCCGACGGCAAGGAGGCCGCCTGGACGCGGATCATGACCGACCCATCGATCGGTGTGAAGGAACTGCTCGCGGCCGCCGAAGGCTTCTGGCACCCGGGTCAGGCCACGATCACCGCGCCGTACGCTCGCCGGTTCTTCACCGACATCCCGCACACCGGCGAGATCCGCGCAGGCATGGTGCTCGGCCTCACCGCGCACCGGATGGCTCCGCGGTTCGCGATCGAGCAGGAGCTGGTCGCCCCGGCGGAGGCCCTGATCGCGGACGAGAGCGTCGTGTCGGGCATTCGCCGGCAGACCGCCGATTACCTCGACGACCTGCGGCGGGCGCTGGTGGTACGGCGTACCTTCAGCGGACGGTGAGGCGTTCGGCGACGGCTTTGCGGGCCTGGTGGATGCGGGCCTTGACGGTGCCCAGCGGGACGTCCAGTTCGTCGGCGATCTCGGCGTACGACAGCGCGCCGAGGTCGCGGAGGACGAGCGGCTGGACGAGCTGCGGGTGGCTGGACTCGAGGGCCTCGAGCGCCTCCAGCAGGTCCAGGCGGGAGCCGGCGATCACCGAGGTGGTGCGCGGGTCGACGGACTCGGGCAGTACCTCGGCGGACTGTTCGACTGAGCGGCGCTTCAGCGAGCGGTAGGTCTGGCGGGCCTGGTTGGTGGCGACGATCGTGACCCAGCCGGCGAAGCTCCCGGTGCCCTTGAACGTGTGCACCTTGTTGGCCACCTGCAGCAGGGTGTCCTGGACGGCCTCCTCGGCGTCCTCCCGATAGGGCAGGAACTTGGCCACGCGACGCTGCACCTGCGGCCGGATCACCTGCAGGATCTGCGGAATGACCGACTGGTCCCCGGACGCCGCCCGGGCCGCCAGTTCTTCCAGCTCCTCGGTCATGTTCCCCCTTGACTCGGTCGTGCACGACAATAGCCGGGATGGATGTCATCGGGCGGTACCGGTTGCGGGACAAGATCGGCGCGGGCGCGTTCGCGACCGTCTGGCGGGGGTACGACGACGACCTGGACGTCGACGTCGCCGTCAAGGTTCTCGCGGACAACTGGGCGTCGCGCGCCGACGTGCGCGAACGGTTCCTGTCCGAGGCCCGGCTGATGCGCCGGATCTCCAGCGACCGGGTCGTACGCGTCTTCGACCTGGGCAAGCTCGACGACGGACGCCCGTACTTCGTGATGGACTACGTCGGCGGCGGCACGCTGGGCGACCTACTGCGGCAAGGCCGGCTGGACGCGGTGGACGCGCTCTGGTGGGGCGCGGACCTGGCGCGGGCGGTGGCCGCACTGCACGGTGAGGGCGTGGTGCACCGCGACGTCACCCCGGCGAACCTGCTGCTCCGAGCGGGCGAGGAGTCCGGCGGCGGCACCCATCGCATCGTGCTCGCCGACCTGGGCCTGGCGAAACGGGCCGCGGAGGCATCCGGACTCACCCAAGCAGTCGGTACGCCGTCGTACATGGCGCCCGAGCAGGGACGCGGCGACGGTGGCTTCGACGAGCGGGCGGACATCTACGCGGTGGGTGCGGTGACGTATGCGCTGCTCACCGGACATCCGCCGTACTCCGCGGCCTCGATCGGCGACGTGCTCAACCGGGACCCGGATCTGCCACCGCCGAGTCTGCGACCGGTGCTGCACGACTCGGTCGGGCAGCTCGACGACGTCTTCGCGCGGGCGCTGGCCTACCGCGTCGCCGACCGCTGGGAGCGCGCGGACACGCTCGCCGACCGGCTGGAGGCCGAGGCGTACCGGCTGGAGCAGGAAGCGCCGCTGCGCGCGGCCGAGCGGACCGCGATCACCGACGACGACCTGGACACGACCGTCGCCACCGACCCGCCCACGCGCAGGCGGCGACGGATGCGGGCCTGGTTCCTGCTGGCCCTGCCGGTGGTGTTCGTCGGGGCAGCGGTCGGCGGTTGGTTCCTCTTCGGAGCGTGATTGCTTAGAGTAGTCATATGGCTACTTGCTGCAGTTTTTTGGTGGCTCTCGCCTTGATCGCCCCGACTCCCGTAGCTCAACCCGTTGCCAGCTATGCCTGCCGAGCCGACACCAAGTTCGGCCGCCACACCCTCTCGTTGCGGCAGGGCGTCGATGCGAAGGCGCCGGCGACCGTCCGCCCGAACACCCGCTTCACGATCGCCGTCGACCTCAAGCCCGGCGCCCTGCCCAGTGAGGTCAAGGGCTTCAAACTCCAGGAGGTCCGCGACCTGGCCCTCCGCGTCCCGGTCCCGGCGAACTCGTCGTACGTCGGCGCGCAACTCACCGGCGGCTCCGGGCTGAACTCGACCCCGACCGTCCGGCTCGACGGCAACGTCGTCGTCATCACGGTGGCCGGCCCGATCCCCGGCGGCGCGAACTACCAGCTCCCGACGCTCGGCGTACGGCTCAAGTCCGGCCGCCGCGGCACGGTCGTCGAGACCAAACTCAAGGGCACCGGGTACGACGACCCCGGCCTCACGCTTCAGGCCAAGATCAAGTGGAAGTTCATCACCACCACAGCACCTGTCGCCTGCTACCCGGACCCCAACCCGGCCCTCACTACAACCACAATCCGCTAACCCGGCCCGTCCCCCGCGCTGGGCAGCCCTCCTTCCGGCTGTTCCTCAGGGAGCAGGCCGTGCCGCGTGGCGAAGAGTGCCGCGGCGGCTCGGTTCGACACACCGATCTTCGTATAGATGTGTTCGATGTGGTTGCCGACGGTCTTGGGGGTGACCACGAGGCGCTTCGCGATCTCCTTGTTCGGCAAACCGCGGGCCGCGAGACGGAGGACGTCGGCCTCTCTGTTCGTGAGGCCGGCGTTGTCGGCACGTCGGCGCGGCACCCGATGGCCGGCGACGGCGAGCACCGCCGCAACCGCGTCGGGGTCGAGCCGGCCTTCTCGCGCGTCGGCCCGTAGTACCTGCGCGGCCTCGTCGGGGGTGTGTGGCGCGCGGTGTGGGCGGGGCTCGAGCATCGCTTGGTAGCTGTCGGCGGCGGCGACGACGCGTGCGGCGCCCGAGATGCTGTCACCGGCGATACCGCTGGGGTAGCCGGATCCGTCGAGTCGTTCGCGGTGCTGGCCGACGATGCGGGCGGTCGGAGCCAGCGCCGCGGAATGTTGAAGCATGCGCCCGGCGAGTTGCGGCACGAGCCGTACGCGCTCCCACTCGGCAGTGGTCAGCGGACGGGGCTTGTCCCACACGGCATTCGACACTCCGAGGCGTCCGAAGCCCACGGCCAGCCCGGCGCGATAGACCGACGAGCGTTCCACCGCAGTCATCCCGACGCCGGATGCGGCAGCCGAGGCGAGGCTCGCGACGGCTTCGGAGTGACCAAGGAAGAACGGAGACTTCAGGTCGACGAACCGACCGATGGCAGCGAGCGCGGCGTCGACCTTGGACGGCGGGAGCACGCGCAGTGCCGGTTCGCCTTCCAGTACCGCGTCCCACGAGCCGATCTCGTCGAGTTCGTGGAACACCTTCCCGGCGTTGGCTCGAAGGGTCTCGACGAGACCCGGATCGAACTGCGTCCCCGCTCCGCGGGTGGCGAATGCGACGGCGCCGTCGACACCGTGGTTGCGATGGGCCACTTCGGCGAACTCCGCGAGCTGGATGACGCGGGCCGCGATCGGGATCTGGTCACCGTGGCGTTCGCCGGGCCACCCGCGCCCGTCCCATCGCTCGTAGGACCCGGCCAGCGCGTCGAGCGCCCCCTCCGGAAGATCGAGTTCCTCGCCGAGCGCGCGGGCGAGACGGGCGTGCTCCGCGATCATCGTCTCGACCCCTCGGTGACCGCCGAGCAGGAACTCGAAGCCGACCCGCAGGCGATGCAGTGGCGGCGAACCGGCTCCGAGGAGCCCGAGCATCGTCGTCAGCTCGGCCAGCTTGCTCGCCGGGTCGTCGTACTTGTGGGTCTTGAACGCGATGTCGTCGCCGAACCAGCGAGCCTGTTCATGGGCATCCGCGTGGCAGCCGACGTTGACGAGCAACGCGCTGTAGTACGCAGCAGCTCGGGTGTCCTCGTCGACGCCGGCCAGCTCACACAGTCGCGTCGCGATCCGGCACTGGCGCAGTACATGCTCCATCGGCTGCCCGAAGGCCAGGTCGATCCCGAGTGACAGCGCGGCGAGCAACTCCGCCAACCGGATGTCCGGCTCCGCACCTCCGCCCATGATCGAAGCATAGGCCGCCGCCAATCGGAAGATGAGGGATTCGCCCCATGACCGGCTGTGACCGAGCTGGTTACGGTCCTGTGAGGATCGAACGAAAGGAAAGACCATGGCGAAGGCATCGAGTGCGAGCGCCGACAAGGTGGCTGACTACGAGGTAGCGATCGACCGGACGGCCGAGCTCGACGGTTACACCGTCAACTTCACGACCATCACCAAGAGCCACGATCTCGGCCCGATGCTCGCATCGCTCCCGGGCGGGAACTGCTCATGTCCGCACTGGGGCTACGTGTTCAAGGGCCGATTGATCGTTCGGTACCCGGGCGGTGAAGAGACCATCGAGGCAGGCAACGCCTACTATCTGCCACCCGGGCACGCGCCCGAAGCCGAAGCGGGCACCGAACTCGTCCAGTTCAGCCCGACCGAGCAGCTCGCGGAGACAGAGGCTGCGATCGCCAAGGTCCTGCACGTCAGTAACTGACGGTGATCCGTTCGGCGGTTGGGTCGATCCGGACCTGGCCGCCGTACGGCAGTGTCAGCATCGGGTCGGTGTGGCCGATGTCGAGGCCCTTCACCACGACCGCGTCCGGGTTGTACTCCGCCAGCGCCCGATCGACCGCGATGTACTGGTCGGCGACGTACGCGACCGACTGCTCCGGCGTCAGCTCCTGGAACAGCGACCGCGACTTCGGCCGACCCCACAGCACCGCGTCGAAGCGCTCCAGCAGGCCACGCTCGCCGAGGTTGCGGAGCATCCAGTAGACGTGTTGGGACGACGGCATTTCCTCGCTGGTCTCGCAGAACAGCACCCCGCCGTACGACTCGGTGGGCAGCATCCAGCGGTTCGCGGCGAGTTGCCAGTCGAGGATCTCGATGCAGCCGCCCCAGAGCTTCCCGCTGACCTCGCGGGTGCCGCTCCAGGTCCAGCCGGTGCCGGGGAACAGCGGTGGCTCGGTCTCGAGGTTCGCCGGGATGGCCCAGTCGTGATCGACGTCGGTCCAGCCGGTCGCCGGCGTCAGTTCGAACTCGCCGCCGTCGAAGATCGCCGCCCGCAACGACCGCTCGGAATCCGGGTGCATCGCGCCGCCGCGCCCGAACTGGACCATCACACTGCCGCCGTAGTAGCCCGGCAGCCCCAGCGAATGCAGGAAGTTCAGCAGGTTCGTGTTGTCGCTGTACCCGAAGAACGGCTTCGGGTTCGCCCGGAAGACCTCCGGGTCGAGGTGCTTCAGCACGGTGAGCTGATCGGACCCTCCGATGCTCGCGAACACCGCCCGGATAGTCGGGTCCGACCAGGCCGCGTGCAGGTCCGCGGCCCGCTCCTCCGGCGAGGTCCGCAGCTTCCGGGTCGTCGGGTACTCGACCGGGTCGAGCCCGAAGTCCTCCCGCAACCGGCGCAAGCCGAGCTCGTACGGCAGCGGGAAGATCTCCGGCAGTCCACCGGACGGCGAGACGATCGCGATCCGGTCACCTGGCGTCAGCACCGATCAGACTCCGATCGGGTGCCAGACGGTCTTCAGTTCCAGGTACTGCGTGAGTCGCGAGAGTCCCTGATCCGCGGTCCAGTCCTCCTCGGCGGGACGGCGTACCCGCTTGAGGTTGTCGGCGGCGGCGACCTCGAGAGCGGTCGCCTCCTCAGGATCCTCGACGCCGCACAGGTCGATCGCGTTCACGTCCTGGTGCGAAGCGAGCCACGGACCGATCTCGGAGGCGGACCCGGTGAGGATGTTCACCACGCCACCCGGGACGTCGGAGGTCGCCATCACCTCGCCCAGCGTCACGGCCGGCAGCGGGCGCTCGTACGACGACACCGCGACCACCGTGTTGCCGGAGACGATCGCCGGCGCGATCACACTGGTCAGACCGAGCAGGCTGGAGTCCTGCGGGGCGAGGACCGCGACCACGCCGGTTGCCTCGGGCAACGAGAAGTCGAAGTACGGGCCGGCCACCGGGTTGCTGGAGCCGACCACCTGGGCGAGCTTGTCGGCCCACCCGGCGTACCAGACCCAGCGGTCGATCGAGGCGTCCACGACCGCGCGGGCCTTCGAGATCGACAACCCCTCGGAGGCGGACACCTCGGCACTGAACTGCTGGTGCCGGCCCTCCATCACCTCGGCGATCCGGTACAGCACCTGACCCCGGTTGTACGCCGTCCGCGCGTGCCAGCCGTTGAACGCCTTACGGGCCGCGACGACGGCGTCGCGGGCGTCCTTGCGAGAGGCCTGCGACGCGTTCGCGAGGAACTTGCCCTTGGCATTGGACACGACGTAGGACCGGCCGGACTCACTGCGCGGGAAGGCACCACCGATGTACAGCTTGTAGGTCTTGCGTACTTCGAGCCGCTGCGTCTCAGTGGGCAAGGTAGGCCTCCAGACCGTGGCGACCGCCCTCGCGGCCGTAGCCCGACTCCTTGTAGCCGCCGAACGGCGACGTCGGGTCGAAGCGGTTGAACGTGTTCGCCCAGACCACGCCGGCGCGCAGCTGGTTCGCCATCCAGAGGATCCGGGACCCCTTCTCGGTCCAGATCCCGGCGGACAGCCCGAACGGGGTGTTGTTCGCCTTCTCGACCGCCTCGGCCGGGGTACGGAAGGTCAGCACCGACAGCACCGGCCCGAAGATCTCCTCGCGGGCGATCCGGTGTGCCTGCGAGACGCCGGTGAACACGGTCGGCGGGAACCAGTAGCCGTTGGCCGGCAGCTCGCACTCCGGGGACCAGCGCTCGGCGCCCTCGTCCTCACCGACCTGCGACAGCTCGCGGATCCTGGCCAGCTGGGCCGCGGAGTTGATCGCACCGATGTCGGTGTTCTTGTCCAGCGGATCACCGACCCGCAGCGTGCCCATCCGACGCTTCAGGCGCGCGAGCACCTCGTCGTACACGCTCTCCTGGACCAGCAGCCGGGAGCCCGCGCAGCAGACGTGGCCCTGGTTGAAGAAGATGCCGTTGACGATGCCCTCGATGGTCTGGTCGAGCGCGGCGTCCTCGAAGACGATGTTCGCCGCCTTGCCACCGAGCTCGAGCGTGACCGCCTTGTGCGTCCCGGCCACCGACCGGGCGATCGCCCGGCCGACCTCGGTCGACCCGGTGAACGCGACCTTGTCGACTCCCCCGTGCTCGACCAGCGCCTGACCGGTGCGGCCCGCGCCGGTGACGATGTTCACCACGCCCGGCGGCAGATCGGCCTGCTGGCAGATCTCCGCGAACGCCAGCGCGGTCAGCGGCGTGGTCTCGGCCGGCTTCAGTACGACGGTGTTCCCGGCGGCCAGCGCGGGCGCGATCTTCCACGCCAGCATCAGCATCGGGAAGTTCCACGGGATCACCTGGGCGGCGACACCCCACGGTTGCGGGTCGTCGCCGACACCGGCGTACTCGAGCTTGTCGGCCCAGCCCGCGTAGTAGAAGAAGTGCGCGGCGACCAACGGGATGTCGACGTCGCGGGACTCGCGGATCGGCTTGCCGTTGTCCAGCGACTCCAGCACCGCCAGCTCGCGCGAGCGCTCCTGGATCAGCCGCGCGATCCGGAACAGGTACTTCGCCCGGTCGCGACCGCTCATCGGGCCCCAGACCTTGTCGTAGGCCTTCCGGGCCGCGCGCACGGCCTTGTCGACATCGGCCGGTCCGGCCTCGCTGACCTCGGCCAGCACTTCCTCGGACGCCGGCGACACGGTCTTGAACGGCTTCCCGTCCGTCGCGTCGGTGAACTGCCCGTTGATGAAGAGCCCGTACGACGACTTGATGTCGACGATCGCCCGTGACTCGGGTGCGGGTGCGTACTCGAATCTGCTCATGCGTCAGTCCAACGTGAAGTAGTCGGGGCCGGGGTAGTGGCCGGTGGCGAGCTTGGTGCGCTGCATCAGCAGGTCGTTCAGCAGGCTGGACGCGCCGAAGCGGAAGAGTTCCGGGTCCAGCCAGTCCGGTCCGGCGGTCTCGTTGACCGTGACCAGGTACTTGATCGCATCCTTCGAGGTCCGGATGCCACCGGCCGGCTTGACGCCGATGTGCAGCCCGGTGGCCTCGTGGTAGTCGCGGACCGCCTCGAGCATCACCAGCGTCACCGGCAGCGTGGCGGCGGGGGACACCTTGCCGGTGGAGGTCTTGATGAAGTCCGCGCCGGCCAGCATCGCCAGCCAGGACGCCCGCCGGACGTTGTCGTAGGTGACCAGTTCGCCGGTCTCCAGGATCACCTTGAGATGTGCGTCACCCGCGGCCTCGCGGATCGCGGCGATCTCGTCGAAGACCATCGCGTACCGCCCGGACAGGAACGCGCCGCGGTCGATCACCATGTCGACCTCGTCGGCGCCGGACGCGACCGCGTCCTTGGTGTCCTGGATCTTGATCGCCAGGCTGGAACGCCCGCTCGGGAAGGCGGTCGCGACGCTGGCCACGTTGATCCCGGAGCCCTGCAGCTCGCGCTTCGCGGTCGCCACCAGGTCGGGGTACACGCAGACCGCGGCGACCTGTGGAGCGGTCGGATCGGCCGGGTCGGGCCGTTTCGCCTTCGCACACAGGGCCCGCACCTTGCCCGGGGTGTCCTGGCCCTCGAGGGTGGTCAGGTCGATCATCCGGATCGCCAGGTCCAGCGCGTACGCCTTCGCGGTGGTCTTGATCGACCGGGTGCTCAGAGTGGCTGCCCGGGCCTCGGCACCGACCTGGTCGACGCCCGGCAGCCCGAGCAGGAACCGGCGCAGCCGGTCCTCGGACGAGGTCACGTCGGCCAAGGTGTCGACGCCGCTGTCGAGTGTGGTCACCCCTGGGAGTCTAGTGCCGATCCTGAGGGCCGGTTACGTTGTGCTGGTGAAGTCGACATCGCCGGAGCGCGAGCAGTACCTGTCCGCATCGAACCGGATCACCGGGACCATCGTGCTGGTGATCGGGGCCCTCGGCCTGCTCGACATCATCCTGGAGTGGCGGACCGCGACCGGGCTGCTGGTCGCCAGCATCATCGGGATCTTCATGCTCCTGGCGTACGTCGGCCTGATGCGGCCGTCCGTCACCCTCAGCCCCGAGAACATCCTGCTGCGTAACCACCTGCGCGACCGGCAGATCCCGTGGTCGAAGGTGACCGGCGTCGACGTGACCGACATCCTCCGGGTGCACACCGAAGGCAACCGCTTCCGCGCGCCCGGCGTCCAACTCGTCATGCGTGATCTTCGCAAGCAACGGGTCGGCGGCCGCAAGCTCGCGGCCGACAGTTCGATCTCCAAGGCCGACGTGGTCGTGAATCGGATCGAGAGCATGCAGGAGCAGTACTCCGCGCAGGCGGACGGCGAGGTCGTGACCGAGTGGGCGCGGCCCGAGCTGATCGTCCTCGGTGTGCTGGCCGTGGTCGCCGTCGTCTCGGCCATCGTCCGCTGACCCGGTGCTGAATCGGCGTACCTTCGTTCGCACCGGCGCCGCGGCCGCCGTCGCCGGTGTCGCCGGAGTGGCGGCTCTGGAAACCGGTGTGATCCCGGGCCGGGCCCGCGTGCACGACGTACTCGGACTGACCGGGCCGGACGGCGCCGTCCCCGACGTACCGGCTGGTCCGGTGGTGTCGGGGAGCTTCGACTCGTTCGGTCGCGGGACGAAGGTCGGCTACAGCGTCATTTATCCCGACGGGTACGCCGCGTCCGCCGCACTGCCCGTCGTCCTGGCGTTGCACGGTCGTGGGGGCGACCACACATCCGCGGTCAACGACCTCGGCATCGACCGCTACCTGACCTCGGCCGTCCGGTCCGGTACGCCGCCGTTCGCGATCGCGACCGTCGACGGCGGCCGCGACAGCTACTGGCATCGCCGCGCCGACGGCAACGACCCCGGGTTCATGCTGGACCAGGAATTCCTTCCCCTGCTGGCCCGGCGCGGCCTGCGCATCAACGGGTACGGCGTCCTCGGCTGGTCGATGGGCGGGTACGGCGCGCTGCTCTGGGTCGCCCTGCACTACTGGCAACGCCGGGTCCGGCCGGCGGCGCGCGCGGTCGCGGTCGGTGCGCTCAGCCCGGCCTTGTGGCGCGACTACGCCGACGTCCAGGCCGGTGCATTCGACGACGCCGGGGACTTCGAACGCAACCAGGTATTCGGTCGGCCGAGCGGGTTCCGGGATGTTGCCGTCCGCATCGACTGCGGGCGCGACGACCCGTTCGCGACGACCGCTCGCGAGCTGCGCGCCGAGCTGCACGCGGCCGGTGGTCAGCAGGCCGGCGCGCACACCGCCGGCTACTGGCGGCGCATGCTTCCTGACCAGTTGCGATTCCTTGGCGGAAATCTGCTGAACTAGCCGGAACTGTGGCGCGAATCGCCGCGTCAGAGTCCGTGTCCAACCTCGGGTGAACCCCTGTGCACCCCAGGATTGGTCCGACAGGTCCCTAGACACATCGAGAGTGGAGCTCATGGTCAACCTCTCCCGTACCACCCTGCGTGGTTTGGCCGGGTTCGCAGCCCTGGCCGGGTTCGCGGCGCTGGCGTTGCCGAACGCCCAGGCCGCGCAGACCTCCAGCACGACGACGACTGCTGCCGCGCAGGCTGCGGAGACGCCGAAGCCGATCGAGATCGGCACCGGTCTGATGGCCGGCCCGCCGCCGGCTGGAGACGCAATCACCACGAAGTCGTCGCTGACGAACGTGGTGCGCTACAACCGCCTGTACAAGACCGGAGCGATCCCGTCGTCGGGCTGCAAGCAGGCCAACGTCTCCCTGCGCACGTTCAACGGCGTCGTTGCCTACGAGAACAACCTCTTCAAGTGCCTGTACGGCTCCTGGGCCCTGCCGCTGAAGCAGGCCGGCGCGGCGTACAAGGTGGCGCCGAAGCTGATCGTCCACAACTCGAGCGCGGTCAACTCGAAGTGTGGTGTGGTCCGCGGTGGTACCGCGTTCTTCTGCGGTGTCGACCACGGGTACATCTACATCCCGGCGTACGTGATCATCAACTACTGGAAGCAGAGCCCGACGATGGCTCAGGCTTACGCGACCTTCACGCTGTCGCACGAGTACGGTCACCACGTCCAGTGGCTGACCGGCATCCTGGGCGCGTCCTGGGAGCGTCAGCGGGCGTTCAGCACCTACGCCGCGCAGCTCGAGGAGAGCCGCCGTCGTGAGCTGCAGGCGTCCTGCCTGGGCGGTGCCGTGGACGGCGCGAACAAGCGCAACTACCCGTTCAGCGGTGGCTTCCAGACGCAGTACAACTGGGTGGTCAGCCACAGCGGTGACCAGCCGGGCGGAACGCGGGACCACGGTTCGATCAAGAACCACGCGTTCTGGGTGACCGCGGGCTTCAACGCGCGGCACAGCTACACGGTCGCGGGCAACTGCAACACCTTCAACGCGTCTTCGGCGTACGTCGCCTGACGTAGTTCGTAACTCGGCCGCCGCGGGGGCGGGGGGGGTGCCGGGGGGGGGGGGGGGTTTTGGGGACCAGGCACCAAGGAGTGAGGGTGGGTTGTTTTTTTTTTTGTGGGCGCCCCCACGATTTGATTTGGGAGGGGAAACGCA
>NZ_JBSHBJ010000019.1:124802-135090 GCF_053611945.1 Kribbella sp. NPDC054772
GGGGGGATAAACCGCGCGCCAAAGATACCGGGTCGGGGCAACGTCAAACACATAAACGGCTTCTGGGGGTAAGGGCGCTTGCGTTTTTTGTTAACGGGCCCGCCGGTACGGGTTGGGGTTCCGGGGCGGCTGTTGCGTTTTGGCGACACCTGCACGATCTGCGATCGTGTGGTTACTTGTTTTTGGTGCGCACGCCCTAGAGTTCTGAGTCGAGCGTCGAACGGCAGGAGTCAAGGACAGTGAACTACGACGAGTTCAACACCGAGTACGCGAAGGTGCTGGACAAGATCAAGAGCGGTCGGAGCACCTGGTCGGAGCTGTCCGGGCACGTCACCCGGCTGCGCCAGGCGACCGCGGGCATCACCGCCCCGGTGGAGCGCACCCAGGTCGACCACGACCTCGCCGCGCTGAGCCAGATGGTGGACATGTCCCGGCGTACGAACGACAAGGAAGACGTCTGGACGGTCACGTCCGACGCGATCCGCCGGGCCAGCAGCCAGGAGGGGACGGTCCGCGACCGGCTCGTCCGGATCGAGGCCGCCATCAACGACATCGGCGCGCTGGCGAACCGGAACCCGGACGAGCGGGACGCGCTGATGCAGTCGACCAGCACGCTCCGCATCCTGCACTCCTCGCTGCAGAGCTCCCTGCAGGCCGAGGAAGCCGAAGCGGCCGCCGCGGCGGCTCGCTGACCGGAACAGAATCACCCGCCAGGTGTTCTGTTCCTACATACCTGCTGCGGCAGCCAGATCGGTCTTGATGGCTGCCAATGCAGTAGCAGCATCGCCCCGGGCCGCGGCGACATCCGTGCTGACCGGGACGACCACTTCCAGGTAGCACTTCAGCTTGGGCTCCGTACCCGACGGGCGCACGACCACGCGTGCGCCGTCGGACAGCGTGTAGCGCAGCCCGTCCGTCGGGGGCAACGACTCCGACCCCTGGCCGAGATCGTCGATCCGCTCGACGGTGTACGCGCCCAGCGCCGACGGCGGCGTCGCGCGGAGCCGCTCCATCGCCTTCGCGATCAGCGACAGGTCCTCGACCCGCGCCGACAGCTGGTCGGTCGCGTGCAGACCGTGCTTCACCGCCAGGTCGTCCAGCAGATCCAGCAGCGTGCGCCCCGCGGCCTTCGCCCCCGCCGCCAGCTGCAGCACCCGGACCAGCGTCGAGACGCCGTCCTTGTCCTTCACGGCCGCCGGATCCACGCAGTACCCGAGCGCCTCTTCGTAGCCGAACACCAGCTCCGGGACCCGTCCGATCCACTTGAAGCCGGTGAGCGTCTCGACGTACCGGACGCCGTACGACGCGGCGATCTTGCCGAGCAGGGACGACGACACGATGGAGCAGGCCGCGACGCCGTCCGGTCGTGACGACAGCAGGAACTCACCGAGCAGCGCGCCGAGCTCGTCACCGCGGAGCATCCGCCAGCCACCGTCGGCCGACGGATCCGGGATCGCCACCGCGCAACGGTCCGCGTCCGGGTCGTTGGCCACTGCGATGTCCGCGCCGATCGACCGCGCCAGGTCGAGCGCGGCGTCGATCGCGCCCGGCTCTTCCGGGTTCGGGAAAGAGACGGTCGGGAAGTCCGGATCCGGATCGGCCTGCGACGCCACCACCCGCGGTACGGCGAACCCCGCGCGAGCGACCGCGGCCTCGACCAGGGTCCGTCCGACGCCGTGCAGGGGCGTGTAGGCGACGTTCAGCTCCCGCGGCGCATCGGCCGGCACCAGCTCCGCGATCCGGTCCAGGTACGCGTTCAGCAGGTCGTCGCCCGTGGTCTCCCAGTCGTCGCCCCGCGGTACGTCGGCCAGCGCCCCGACCGCGGCGATGGCGGCCGCGATCTCCGCGTCGGCCGGCGGCACGATCTGCGAGCCGTCACCGAGGTACACCTTGTAGCCGTTGTCCTGCGGTGGATTGTGCGAGGCCGTCACGACGACACCCGCGACCGCGCCCAGATGCCCGATCCCGAAGGCGACCACGGGCGTCGGCGCCGGCCGGTCCAGCAGGACGGCGTCCAGCCCGGCGCCCCGGATCACGGCCGCCGTGTCGCGCGCGAAGACGTCCGACTTGTGCCGCGCGTCGTACCCGATCAGGACCGGCCCGTCGGTCATCCCCTTCGCCATCAGGTACGCCGCGAGTCCGGCGGCGGCCCGGATCACGACCACCCGGTTCATCCGGTTCGGTCCGGCGCCGACGGCACCGCGCAGGCCCGCCGTACCGAACTCCAGCGTGCCGGCGAAGCGGTCGGCCAGCTCCGCATCGGCGTCACTATCGAGAAGTTCCTGCAGCTCGGCGCGGGTGTCGGGGTCAGGATCCTCGCTCAGCCAAGCCTCGGCGGCGGCCCTCAGGTCATCGATCACATGGGCACTCTAATGACCCGAGGACCGACACGGCCGCGCTCGCAGGTCGGCCACGTAGTCGTCGGGAGCGCCGGCCGCCTCGGCGGCCTCGGCGAGGATGCCCAGGTAGCGGGCCGAGGGCAGCCCGCCCTCGTAGGCGTTCAGGACGTACATCCAGGCCAGCTGCTCGCCGTCCAGGGTCTGCACCCGGACCTGGATCTTCCGGTAGACGCCCTGGTCGGTCGCCTCCCACTCGTCCAGCCGCTCGATGTCCTTGGGGTGGATGTCGTACAGCGCGACGAACACCTGGTTCTTCGGGTCGGCCGGATCCTCGACCACGGTCGCCATCGCACCCTCCCAGCCGAGCTCCTCACCGCCGAAGGTGAGCCGCCATCCGGTGATCCAGCCGGTCCCGCGCAAGGGCGAGTAGGGGCACCGCTCGGCCATCAGATTCGGGTCCAGGTTCGACGCAAACGCGGCGTACAGGGTCACGCAAACAGAGGATACGGAACAATGGCCTCTCGTGGCGCGAGTTGTGATCATCGGAGGCGGTCCAGGTGGGTACGAAGCGGCCAGTGCGGCTGCCCAGCTCGGGGCGGAGGTGACGGTTGTCGATTCCGACGGGATCGGCGGTTCTGCCGTGCTCACCGACTGCGTCCCGAGCAAGACGCTGATCGCCACGGCAGAAGTGATGACCGAGGTCGAGGAGGCCGGCGAGCTCGGCGTTCGGCTGGACGACGGCGACGACGATCCGGCGAACTCCGTGCGTGTCGATCTCTCGGTCGTCAACAAACGGGTGAAGGCGCTGGCCGCCGCCCAGGGCGAGGGCATCGAGCGCCGGCTCGAGTCCGACAAGGTCCGGGTGATCAGCGGCCGCGGCCGGCTGGACGGCCCGGAGACCGTGGTGGTCGGCGAGGAGCGGCTGGACGCCGACGTGGTGCTGATCGCCACCGGGGCAAGGCCTCGCATCCTCAAGGGCTCCGAACCGGACGGCGAGCGGATCCTCACCTGGGAGCAGGTCTACGAGCTCGAGGAGTTGCCGGAGCGGCTGATCGTGGTCGGGTCCGGTGTCACCGGTGCGGAGTTCGCCAGCGCGTACGACGCGCTCGGGAGCGACGTCGTCCTGGTGTCCTCCCGGGACCGGGTGCTCCCGGGGGAGGACGCGGACGCCGCGGCGGTGCTGGAGGGCGTGTTCAAGCGGCGCGGCCTGACCGTGCTGAGCAAGTCCCGGGCAGAGTCGGTGAAGCGGCAGGGCGACGGCGTCGTGGTGACGCTGACCGACGGCCGGACGGTCGAGGGATCGCACGCGCTGCTCGCCGTCGGTTCGCTGCCGAACACCGATGACATGAACCTTGTCGAGTCGGGCGTGTCGCTCACCGACGGCGGGTTCGTGCAGGTCGACCGGGTCTCCCGGACGACGGCCCGCGGGGTGTACGCGGCCGGCGACTGCACCGGCGTACTGATGCTCGCCTCGGTGGCCGCGATGCAGGGCCGGATCGCGATGGCGCACGCGCTCGGCGACGCGGTCACGCCGTTGGACCAGTCAACGGTCTCCGCGAACGTCTTCACCGCACCGGAGATCGCGACCGTCGGCCTGACGCAGGCGACCCTGGACGCGGGCGGCAGTACGGCGATGGTCGTCAAGGTGCCGCTCGCGGACAACGCCCGGGCGAAGATGCAGGGCGTCCGGCACGGTTTCGTGAAGCTCTTCTGCCTCCCGAACACCGGCATCGTGGTCGGCGGTGTCGTGGTGGCGCCGCGGGCCAGTGAGCTCATCCACCCGATCTCGCTGGCCGTCGGAGCCCGCCTCACGGTCGACCAGGTCGCCCAGGCGTTCACCGTCTACCCCTCGGTCTCCGGCTCCATCGCCGAAGCCGCGCGCCGCCTCCACCTTCGGAGTTAACTCGCAACTTCCGGCGCGGGGCACGCATCGGGTGAGGTATGAAGACGAAGTGGATGACGACCGGGGTCGCGGTAGCGGCCTTGGCGGGTGGACTCAGCATGTCGACTCCGGCGCAGGCAGCGGCGGGGAAGGCCTGCGTGATGGACTTCAACTCGATCACCGCCGGCGGCGACATCACCGGTACGCGGGTGACCGCCGCAACCCCGCCGCAGGCCACGGGCCCGTCGGCCGGTACGCACCTGTACACGCCGGGGATCGCGAAGGCGAGCACGAGCTGGTTCTCCTCCCTCGGGGTGGCGAACGGCATCGCGTACTCCGGAATGGTGATCCTCAACTCGACGCTGTACCGCTCGAGCTACGGCCTCGACGACAGCACCGGTGCGCCGTTCCAGACCATCGCCAAGGTCGGCAGCGGCTGGGGTGACTTCACCGCGGTCGAGGAGTCGATCTACCAGCCGTACGTCGGTGCGCCGACCGGCCGGACCATGCTCTACGGCCTGCGCAAGGACGGCGTGCTGTTCCGCTGGCTGCCCGGGGCGAACGGCGCCTGGCGCGCGGCCGGGTCGGCCTCCGGGTTCTCCTCGGTCAAGACGCTGGCGCTGCTCAGCCAGACCGGCACGTACGACACGTTCATCGCGACGACCCGTGGTGGTGCGCTCTACACGATCCGGGTTCCGCTCGCGAACCCGATGAAGCCGGTGGTGAAACAGGTTCGCAGTACCGGCTGGAGCACCTTCGACTCGCTGGTCGCCGAGAAGTGTGGCACCCAGAGCACGCTGCTCACCGCCATCGACAAGGAGAGCGGCCACGCCTTCGCCTATGCCGTAGGCCACGCCAACGGTTCGGCAACCGCGATCCAGCTCTTGGGTCAGCTGCCTGGCACGCACAAGGACGCCATCAACGTCCGGGAAGCCTCCGACGCCGCGGAACACCTCTTCGGCGAGTAACGCCGTACGCAAGGACAAGGCCCCGGTGACCTGAGTGGTCACCGGGGCCCTGTGGGTCGTTCAGAAGGCGGGGCTGCTCAGAAGTCGCCGCCGAAGTCGAAGCCGCCGCCGTCGCCGCCGCCGTCGAAGGGGTTGAAGTCGCCCCCGCCGTCGCCTCCGCCGTCGCCACCATCTCCGCCGCCGTCGCCTCCGTCACCACCGTCGGACATGCCGTCCGAGTAGCCCGCGGCGTAGTCGCCGTACCCGCCGCCGGCGAACATGCCGCCGAGCGCGGTACCGATGAACATGCCGGTCAGCACGCCGCCGACGCCACCGAACAGACCCTGCGCGTACGGCGAGTAGGCCGGACCGGCCTCCCAGTACGGAACGCGCTGCGGGCCGACCATGACCTTGCGGACGTCCGGCTCCGCACCGGCGCGGACCCGCTCGGCGTCGGCCGCACAGGCCGGCACTTCACGCGGCGCACCGCTCGGCGGGGACCACATCACGTCGACCACGGACGGGCCGTGCTGCGGGTTGAAGAAGCAGGCGGGCCGGCGCTGCGGCAGCGGCTCGCCGTTCACCCGGGCCTTGACACAGGCAGCCGCGTAGCGCCCGTCCTCGAGGATCTCGATGACGTGCTTGATCTGGTCGGCCTCGGTGACCTGGCCGACCGCCTGCTTGGCGGACTCGTAGGAGTCGAGCGCGCGCTGGTAGTCCTGGCGCGCGCCGTCGCCGAGGTCCTTGCCGACCATTTCCAGGTCGAGGTCCTGCAGCTCCTCGCCGAAGCGGGTGATGTCCTCGTCGGCGGTGCGCTTGACCGCCTCGAGCTCGGCGGCGGTGATCTGGTGCTGCTGCTTGGTCTGCAGCTGGGTCCGACGGTACGAGCGGTACGCCAGAATCGCGATCACCACGACCGCGATGATCAGGATGAGTGTCATGTCGGGCCTCTCTCGGGGGCTCTTTAGGTAGAGCCTATCGAACGCCTCAAGACGGACGGCGCCACGCAGGGTGACGCAATGCCCGGAAAGCGGTCACCGTCAGCGCACAATGGAATGCGCCGCCCAGCGATGTCCGTCCCCCGCCGGAAGGCTGCTCATGGGCAAGACCGCGCGACTGCTCCCGCTCCTCTTGACGGCGGCCGCTCTGGCCCCGCTCCCGCACCACGCCTCCGAGACCCCGACCGCGGACGATTCGTACCAGGAGATCCCGCTCGACGGTCCGTCCGTCCAGACGCAGACCAAGCCTTTCGGGACGGTCGCCGTCACCTGGCCTGAAGGTGTGCAGGGTGTCACCGCCAAGATCCGCGTCGAGCACAACGGGACATGGACCGACTGGCAGGCGCTGCGGATCGAGGACGACCACGGGCCCGATCCATCAGCCCCGGAAGGAATTGAGCGCGCCGGCACCGAGCCGCTGTGGGTCGGCGACGCCACCGGTGTCCAGGCCGCCGCCGTCACCACTGCCGGTACGACGATTACCGGCGCCAAGGTCGTTCTCATCCAGCCCGGTGTCCTCCCGACGGACGCCGACGAGCCGAGTGCCCAATCCGTCGAGCCGGCGGCGAGCAGAGCGCCGTACCCGATGCCGTTGATGGTGAGCCGCCGGCGGTGGGGTGCCGATGAGCGGCTGCGGGCGCACAACGGTGCGGACTGCGTGCGGCCGAAGTACACGTCGACCGTGCAGGCGGCGTTCGTGCACCACACCGCGGATCGCAACGACTACACCCGCGCGCAGGCGCCGGCGATGGTGCGCGCGATGTACGCGTACCACGTGAAGAGCCGCGGCTGGTGCGACCTCGGGTACAACTTCCTCGTCGACCGCTTCGGCCGGATCTTCGAGGGCAGGGCCGGCGGTGCGCAGCTGCCGGTGCTCGGCGCGCACACGGGGTCGTTCAACGCGAACTCGTTCGGTGTCGCGGTGATCGGCAACTTCGAGCAGACGGCACCCCCGCCGGCGATGCTGGAGTCCACCGCGCGGGTGATCGCGTGGAAACTGGACGCGAACTATCGGTCGCCGTTGGCAACGATCGTGCTCGACGGCAGCCGGTTGCACACCGTCTCCGGACACCGCGACACGAAGGCGACCGCCTGCCCGGGAACCCAGCTGTACAACAAACTCGGCTGGCTGAAGCAACGCGTCAACACCTTGATGAGCGGCAACTTCTCGACGCCGATCTACGAGTATGCGCGACGTATCGGGTTCCGCACGGTCGGGCAGCCGTTCTGGGGTGAGCACCGGACGCGCACCGGCTGGGCGACGTACTTCGGGACCCGGGACGTCTTCTATTCCGTTGCCACCGGCCCGCATTCGACGGCGGGTGCGTTCCGGACCAGGTTCCGTCGGCTGGGGGCCGGCAGCGCGCGGCTCGGGTTGCCGGTCACCGACGCGTACCAGGTGCCGGGTGGGGCCCGGCAGAAATTCCAGCGCGGCTGGTTGGTCTGGGACCGCCGCGATCGTCAGGTTCATCTCGTGTATGGGGGAGCAGCGTGAGGAAACGTGCAATAGCGGCCGTCGTCTTGTCGTCCGCGGTGATCAGTGGGAGCGCGCAGGCCGGCCCGATCGGGCCGGCCGCGACTGTGCCGGACACGACCATCAGCGGCCGCGGTTTCGGCCACGGTCGCGGACTCTCGCAGTACGGCGCACAAGGTGCGGCGATCGCCGGGAAGTCCGCGCGGCAGATCCTGGACTTCTACTACCCGGGAACGACGACCGGGAAGGCGACCGGGAACATCCGGGTCCGGGTCAGCGCGGACACCACCGACGGCGTTCGGGTGGGAGCGGTGAGCGGTCTCCGGGTCCGTTCCCTTGCCACCGGCAAGGTCTATTCATTGCCAAGGGCAGCGAATCTGAACCAGTGGTCGATCGACCCGAACGGCGACCACGGCACCAAGCTCAGCTCGTACGACGCGAAGACCCGGAAATGGACGCTCTACAAGACGTTCACGGGGATGGCGCAGTTCGAGGGCGCGGCTGTGATCGGGCTGGTCCTGCCGAGTGGCGCCGTACGGCGGTATCGCGGTGCACTGCGGGCGATCGACGTATCGGGATCCCATCTGGACACCGTGAACGTGTTGCCGTTGGAGTACTACCTGCGCGGCGTCGTACCGCGGGAAGCCGTGTCGAGCTGGCGACCGGCGGCGCTGCAGGCACAGTCCGTTGCCGCGCGCACCTATTCGGTGTTCCATCGGGCTCGCGCGTCGCGGAAGGCGTACGACCTGTGCGACACCACGTCGTGCCAGGTGTACGGCGGGTACGACGCGGAGAAAACGTCGACGAACAACGCGATCGCGGCGACCGCGGGACAGATCCGGTTGTACAAGGGGAAGCCGATCATCGCGGAGTTCTCGTCCTCGAACGGCGGGGCGACGGCGACCGGCGACGCGCCGTACCAGGTGATGAAGGTGGACGGCTGGGACGCGTACCCGAAGAACGGGAACCCGAACACGACATGGACCGTGACGCGGACGGCGGCCGAGATGCAGGCCGTCTTCGCGGTCGGATCGATCCGGTACGTCCGGGTGCTGAAGCGCACCGGCGTCGGTCCGGGCGGCGGGCGGGTGCTGACCGTCGAGGCCGTCGGGTCGAAGGGGAAGCGGGTGCTGACCGGGGACCAGGTGCGGATCCGGCTGCATCTGCGATCGGCCTGGATCAGCTTCGCGGCCCGGCCTCTTGATATACCAACTACGGTGCCGGAAGTGCCTGCTCGCTAGCCATTGACGCGGGGTGTTTGCGCCGGTTAGATCCATGACATCTAGAGGCATGACATCGCTGTCAACCACCACCGCCCAGGAGGAGCAGGTCGATGCGCACGAAATTTGGTATATCAACCCGTCTGGCTGCTGGAGCGCTCGCGGTCGCCGTCCTCGGGACGCTGAACATGACGACCGCTGATGCCGGTGTCGGAACCGATCCGACCGCCGCGGCGCGCGCACGGGCGTCGTACGACGCCATCAACAAGTACTTCGACGCCGGCAGCGGACTGCTGCTGGAGGAGTACCCGCACACGGGAGGCAACGCCTACTCGTACGTCTGGCCGTACTCGCAGGCAGCCATCGCGGCCGAGGACCTGGCCGGGGTGCCCGGTGCGGGTGTGCAGGGCTCGAAGGAGGCCGATCGCCGGCTCGCGGCGTACGAGTTCTACTGGAACGCCGGGACCACGCCGACCGGCTACGACTCCTACGTCCGGCCGCCCAACGGTCAGGGCGGGGACAAGTTCTACGACGACAACGAGTGGATCGGGCTGAACCTGATCCAGCGGTACAAGCGGACTGGTGACCGCGCTGCACTCGCTCGGGCCAAGGACATCTTCGCGCTGACCGTCCACGGCTGGGACACCGACACGTCGCACCCGTGCGCGGGCGGCGTCTACTGGACCCAGGCCGCGTGGAGCCAGGACCGCAACACGATCTCGAACGGCCCGGGCGCCGAGCTCGGCGCGCACCTGTACCTGCTGACCCGGGACAAGTCGTACCTGACCTGGGCGCAGCGGATGTACACGTGGGCGCAGACCTGCATGCTCGCGCCGAACGGCCTGTACTGGGACCACATCGACCTGGCCGGCAACGTCGAGAAGACGCAGTGGAGCTACAACCAGGGCGTGATGCTCGGAGCCGGTGTTCTGTTGTTCAAGGCAACGGGTGACGGGAAGTACCTGAAGGACGCGAAGGCGGTCGCGAACGCGTCGCTGGCGTTCTACAACACCCCCGAGATGCTCGCCAAGCAGGGCGCGGCGTTCAACTCGATCTGGTTCAAGAACCTGCTGATCCTCGACTCGGTTGCACCGGATCCCCGCTACCGCGCGGCGATGCAGTCGTACGCCGACCACACGTGGGACACCACCCGCGACCCGGCGACCAACCTCTACAAGTTCCGCGAGGGCTCGGTGGAACTCCTGCAACAGTCCGGCATCACCCAGGTCCACGCCCTCCTGGCCTGGCCCCGCTCGAAGTACTCCCTGCTCGCCTGACCCGAGTTGTGCCTACAACAACGCGCCGCCCGTCCCCGCAGGGTGCTGTGGGGGGGGGGGGGTTGGTTTTGGGGGTGGGGGCCGACGGGGCCTCGTTGTTCGTGGAGCGTGCTGCTGGTGTGGCCGATGCCGGACGGGCCGATGGAGACGG
>NZ_JBSHBJ010000020.1:0-133873 GCF_053611945.1 Kribbella sp. NPDC054772
GGTTCCGCAGGGATGCGGAACCGGCGCGCGGCGAGACAGCTACTTCTTCGCGTACCGCTTCTCGAAGCGGGCGACCCGGCCACCGGTGTCGAGAATCTTCTGCTTACCGGTGTAGAACGGGTGGCACTGCGAGCACACGTCGGCGTGGATCACGCCGTTCTCCGCGGTCGAGCGGGTGGTGAACGTCGCGCCGCAGGTGCAGGTCACCTGGGTCTCCACGTACGTCGGGTGGATGTCGCTCTTCAAGACAGTCTCCTAGGATCAGGTGCCCCGGGTCGTCCGCACGGTGCGAGCGTGAACCGGAACCAGCCATCTAGTGTGCCACGACCCGTCGATCCGCCGGAAATCCGGCCCTCAGCGGCCACCTTCCTCGGCCGCCTCCGACCCGCTCGCCGGGGCGCCCCGCGGCGCCGGCATCGGGCTGTCCGCGCCCTTCACGCTCTTCCAGATCGCCTCGTTGAGCACCTGCTCGGGCGCCTTGTCGGCCTGCGTGAAGTCCATCCGGCCCGATTCCGCGGCCAGCGGCGCGGCCGCGGTGTTCTTCTCGTCGAGCGACTGCGCCGGCGTCCGGGCGTCGTACGGCGCGAAGTTCGGCGTCCCGGTGAAACTCGCCGTCATCGGGGTGGCGGCGGCGTCGAACTGGGTGAGCGGCCCGATCCCGGCGATCAGCTCCATCGTCCGCATCATCGCGACCGTGCTGTACATCGTCGAGTCGACCTTGCCGGTCTGCGTGTACGGGCTGATCACCAGCGCGACCGTGCGGTGCGCGTCCACGTGGTCGGGCCCGTTCTGGGCGTCGTCCTCGGTGACGAAGATCGCGGTGTCCTTCCAGTGCTCGCTGTGTGACACCGCGTCCACGATCCGGCCGAGGGCCAGGTCGTTGTCGGCCACCGCGGCCTTCGGCGTCGGCTTGCCGACCGACGTACCGAACGTGTGGTCGTTGCCGAGCCGGACGAACTGCATGGCCGGCAGCGTGGTCGAGGCGTTGAACTCCTTGACCCACTCGTCGACGCGGGTGTTGTCCCGGATGTCGCCGTTCTGCGCGGCGTAGTTCGGGTCGGTGTGCGCGGACAGCCGCGGCTCGGTCGCGAACACCTTCGCGGGCAGCGGACCGCCGGCCCACATGCCGTAGTTGCGGTACGAGATGCCCGCGTCGTCGAGCCGGTCCCAGATCCGCGAGTCGCCGGTGAGCTTGCCCGGGTCGGTCGCCTGGTTGGTGTAGACGTCGTCGCCACGGCCCCGACTGCTGTACGCGACCGGCCAGAGGTGCTCGTTGTACGCGTTCGACTCCGACGCGGTCGCCCACTCCCAGCCGTCGGACGAGACCGCTCCGTCGGCGTAGAAGTTGTCGAGCGTCACGAACTGGCGGGCGAGCTGCCGGTGGTTCGGCGCCGAGCTGTCGTCGAACAGGTTCAGCGACGGGTCGCCATTGCCCTTGCCAAGCGAGCCGAACACCTGGTCGTAGGTGCGGTTCTCCTTGACGACATAGATGACGTGCTTGATCGGACTCGGGTCACCGGGTCGCGCCGGCACCACGTTGGCCGGCCCGTTCGGGTGCCCGGCGCCGTTGAAGCCGTCGTTCTCGCGCACCTGCTTCGTGTAGTGCGCCAACTCGTCCCGACTCGGTACGGCGATCCTCGACAGCGTGCCCATGATCATCGAGCCGACGTACTGCGAGTAGTCGACGACCGGGTTCGTCGGCTGCGGACCGCCCGGGTTCGGACCGGCGCCGAGGCCCTTCGCGTTCGTGACGAGCAGCCGGTGCCGGTCCTTCGTGACGGTCACCGTGGTCGGGTACCACCCGGTCGGGATCAGGCCGGTGACGTGGTTGGTCGCGAGGTTCACCACCGCGACGTCGTTGTTCCCCGCGTTGGCGACGTACAAGGTCGTGCCGTCGATCGCCAGTCCTTGCGGGCTCGAGCCGACCGGCGCGTGCTGGTACGGCGCGAGCTCGACGGTTCTCGTGACGGCATCGGTGGCCGGGTCGATGCCGATCACCTTGTCGGCGTCCGTGACCGCGACGAGCATCTCGCCGGTGGCCGGGTCGCGCAGGATCGCGGTCGGGTGGCTGCCGACAGTGAGGGTCTTGCGGACCGTCAGCGTCGCGGTGTCGACGGCCGAGACCGTGTTCGTCCCCCAGTTCGAGACGTACGCCGTCCTGCCGTCCGCCGTGAGGCCGACGGTGAAGGGGTTCGGGCCGGTCGCGACCTTGCCGAGCACCGCCCCGGTCGCGGTGTTGATCGCGGACAACGCGGCGTTGCCGTTGCCGGCGACGTACAGCTTGCTGCCGTCGGCGCTGAGCGTGAGACCGGCCGGGAACGTGCCCTTCGGCAGCGTGATCGGGGTGGTCTCGGTGAGCAGGCCGTTCGCCTGGGTGTAGACGCGGATCTTGTCGTTGCCGCCGGCGGCCGCGTAGAGCATGCTGCCGTCCGGGCTCCAGGCCAGGCCGATGAACAGGGCCTGCGGGCTCACGTACGGCAGCGTCTGGACGACCTTGCCAGTGGCGGCCTCGACGAGCGAGAGGCTTTGCGTCCGGGTGCCGTCGTTGCTGATCGCGAGGTACTTGCCGTCCGGGCTGAGTGCCGAGCCGAACGGCTTCTCGCCGAGCTTGGTCTGGTCGCCGGCCGGGGTGACCCGCCAGCCGTAGGTGGTGATCGCGGAGCCGTCCGGCCGCGGACCGGCCTGCTTGCCGCCGGTCACGTTCGCGGCCGCGACCCCGGTCGCCGCTACCAGCGCGATCCCGAGGACCGCTGCCAGTCGCCATCGTGTGCGCATTCCCACTCCCGCCGAAGTCTGTCGAAACTTGACGGGGTGGAGCATTCCTCCGGGAAGAAACCTTCGATGAGGTCGAGATGAACCCTGAGGACAGTTTTTCTCAGCTAGCTGAGGTCTCCCTCAGCTAGCTGAGAACCGACGATGTCAGTTGCCGTTGTCGGTGCTGTGACCGGCCGTCGTCGACGGGGTGGTCTTGTTCACCTGGAGCAGGAACTCGATGTTCGACTTGCTCTCCTTGAGCTTGCCGATCAGCAGCTCCAGGGCGGCCTGGCCGTCGAGCGCGGACAGCACCCGGCGGAGCTTCCAGACGACCTGGGTCTCGTCCTTGGACATCAGCAGTTCCTCGCGGCGGGTGCCGGAGGCGACCACGTCGATGGCCGGGAAGATCCGCCGGTCGGCGAACTCGCGGCGCAGCCGGAGCTCCATGTTGCCGGTGCCCTTGAACTCCTCGAAGATCACCTCGTCCATCTTCGAGCCGGTCTCGATCAGCGCGGTCGCGAGGATGGTCAGCGAGCCGCCGTCCTCGATGTTCCGGGCCGCACCGAAGAACCGCTTCGGCGGGTACAGCGCCGACGAGTCGACACCACCGGACAGGATCCGGCCGCTGGCCGGGGCCGCGATGTTGTACGCGCGGCCGAGCCGGGTGATCGAGTCCAGCAGTACGACGACGTCGTGGCCGAGCTCGACGAGCCGCTTCGCCCGCTCGATCGCCAGCTCCGCGACCGTGGTGTGGTCGTCGGCCGGCCGGTCGAAGGTCGAGGCGATGACCTCGCCCTTGACCGTGCGCTGCATGTCGGTGACCTCTTCGGGCCGCTCGTCCACCAGCACGACCATCAGGTGTACTTCGGGGTTGTTCGTGGTGATCGCGTTCGCGAGCGCCTGCAGCACCATCGTCTTACCGGCCTTCGGCGGCGAGACGATCAGACCACGCTGCCCCTTGCCGATCGGGCTGACGATGTCGACGATCCGGGTGGTCAGGATGCCCGGCTCGGTCTCCAGGCGGAGCCGCTCGGTCGCGTACAGCGGGGTGAGCTTGTTGAAGTCCTGCCGCTGCTTGGCGATCTCCGGGTCCGCACCGTTGACGGTGTCGATCCGGACCAGCGGGTTGAACTTCTCCTTGCGCTCGCCGTCCTGCGGCTGCTTCACCGCACCGGTGATCGCGTCACCCTTGCGGAGGCCGTAGCGCTTCACCATCGAGAGCGCGACGTACACGTCGTTCGGGCCGGGCAGGTAGCCGCTGGTCCGGACGAAGGCGTAGTTGTCGAGCACGTCGAGGATGCCGGCCGCGGGGACCAGGACGTCGTCCTCGCTGATCGTCGGCTCGGCGTCGTAGCGCTCGCCGCGGCCGCGGTTGCGGGTGCTGGTGTCGCGGGGGCTGCTGCTCTGGCTGCCGTCGCGGTTGCGGTCCCGGTCGCGGCCCCGGCGGCGCCGGCGACGACCCTCGCCGTCCTCGCCCCGATCCGCGTTCCGGTCCGAGTTCCGATCCGTGTTGCGGTCGGAGTTCCGATCGGCGTTGCGGTCGTTCTGGTCCTGGCGGTTCCGCTGGTTGTCGCCGCGGTTGTCCCGGCTCTCGCGGTTGTCCCGGCTCTCGCGGTTGTCCCGGTTGCCGTCACGCTGACCGTCGCGGTTGTTGTCGCGGCTCCGGTCGCGGTTCTGGTTGCCGTCGCGGTTGCCGTCGCGGTTGTTGTCCCGGCTCCGGTCGCGGCTGCGGCCCTGGTTCTCGCCGCGGTCGTCGGCGCGCTCCTCGGTACGGACCTCGGCCCGCTCGGTGGCGCCGTTCTGCGCGGCGGTGTCCGGCTGTGTCTCCCGCACCACGGGCGCCTCGACGGCGGCCTCGGCGGCGACACCGTTCCGGCCCGGGTTCCGCGGAGCTTCCTCGGCCGGCTCCGGCTGTACGTCCTTCTGGGCCGCGGCGCGGGTCCGGCGACTGCCTCCCTCGCGCTTGGCCGGCGTCTCGGCGCTCTTCGGCGCGGACACCTCGGCGGCCTCGTCGAGCGTCGGCTGCGTCACCTTCGCCCGGGAACCGCCGGTGGAGCCGCCCGCGGAACCGGTGGAACCACCGGTCTGAGCGGCCTTGATCGCCTCGATCAGCTGGCCCTTGCGCAGCGCGCCGGTGCCTTTGATGCCGAGCGTCCCGGCGAGCTGCTTGAGCTCGGGGAGCAGCATGCCCTCGAGGCCGCCTCCGGCTTTCCGGCGACGCGTCGTGGTGGTGGCCACGGCGTCGGTACCCGGGGCCGACGTACCGGCTCCGCTGGAGGCTTCAACAGTTTCTGTCACGTGAGGTCCTTCCCACACGGATCGTCGATGTCCGACAGGCTCATCGACCAATGTCATTCCGCCCACGACCGCACAACGGGCACGCGGGGTATCAAGAGGCTCTCGCTAGATCTGAGTCCCCCAGGACATCTCCGACGCAGGCGGCGCAAGGTCACATCCACAGGAGGGTCGCCACACAACACAGGGTGCCGGGAGCACAGCCCGGATCGTGGCGAGAGCACACCGATCACCTGGAGGGGATCGGGTGAGTCGAGACTAGCACCACTGCGGGTCCTCTGCCTGTCTCACCCACTGCAACGCGTGTCAGCACCGGACCATTCCCCGAGCTACCCGGCCTCCATCGACCAGACCTGTACACCGACTGGATCGATCCCCAGTTCGTACTTCGCCCAGCCGTCCGGCGGCTCCGGCGTACCACGGAAAAACGACCCGTGACCTGCACTCTTCTCAACATGACCACCCAGTACGGCGACCGTCGGGCCGGCCCCGCTGATGATCGCGGCCAGACCACTTCCGCGCAGTTTGTGGACCAGCGCGAGACTCTCCGGCATCGCCGGTTCGCGGTACTCCTGGTGCAGTCGGTCCTCGGTCGCGGTCAGCAGCAACTCGGGCCGCCCGGTCAGCGCGGCGACGAGCAATGCGGCCTTGCCGGCGTTCGCCGCGGCGTCGGTGTGGGAAACAACGCCCGGCAGCAACCCGCGCGCCTGTTTGGTGAGCACGCGATTGTCAGGTACGTAAGCGACCGCGTCGATTCCGTCCGCCGGCTCCAACCTGACCGCCCGGCCCGTATCGCCTTCCGTCCAAGCGATCGTGAACCCTCCGAGGGCGGCCGCCGCGACGTTGTCCGGATGCCCTTCGATCTCGTTCGCCAGGACGACGAGCCGCTCGCGATCGAGCGGTTCGCCGGCCAGTGCGAACGCCGCGGCCAGCCCGCCGACGATCGCCGCCGACGACGATCCGAGACCCCGCCCGTGCGGAATCCGGTTCTCGCAGCGCAAGGTGAAGCCCGGCACCGAAGCACCCAGCGCCTCGAGCCCCGCGTGGATCGACCGCACCACCAGATGCGTCTCGTCGAGCGGTACGTCGGCTTCGCCCTCGCCACTCACCGAGACGGTGACCCCGGACCCACCCGGGGTGACGACGAGATCGTCGTACAGGGTCAGGGCGAGGCCGAAGGCGTCGAAGCCGGGGCCGAGGTTCGCGCTCGTGGCGGGCACCCGGACCCGCACCTGGTCGCAAGGCCGCCGGTTGCTGCCGGACTCCGGCTCCGGCTTCGGGTCGCCCATCTCAGCTCAGACCGGCGACGCGGGCGACGGCATCGGTGTCGGCCGCGGTGACCGGCGGCTCCTCGATGGCGGCGTGGTCGAGCGCGGTGTCGATGTCCTTCAGGCCATGACCGGTGACCGTGATCACCACGGTCGAGCCGCCCGGCAGCCAGCCTTCGGCCTTCGCGTGCAGCAGACCCGCGACCCCGGCCGCCGAGGCGGGCTCGACGAAGACGCCTTCGCGGGCCGCGAGCTCACGCTGCGCGGCCAGGATCTGCTCGTCGGTGACCATCTCGATCCGGCCGCCGGACTCGTCCCGGGCTGCCTCGGCGAGCGTCCAGGACGCCGGGTTGCCGACCCGGATCGCGGTGGCCGCGGTGTCCGGCTTCTCGACGATCGCGCCGCGCACGATCGGCGCCGCGCCGGCCGCCTGGAAACCCCACATCCGCGGGGTCCGGGTGGCGAGCTTGTCCTTGGCGTACTCCTGGTAGCCCTTCCAGTAGGCCGCGATGTTGCCCGCGTTGCCGACCGGCAGCAGATGCAGGTCCGGGGCGTCGCCGAGCGCGTCGCAGACCTCGAAGGAGGCGGTCTTCTGGCCCTCGAGGCGGACCGGGTTGACCGAGTTCACCAGGGCGACCGGGTAGTTCTTGCCGAGCTCACGGACGATCCGCAGGCAGTCGTCGAAGCCGCCGTCGATCTGCACCAGCTTGGCGCCGTGCACGATCGCCTGCGCCAGCTTGCCCTTCGCGATCCGGCCCGCCGGGATCACCACCAGCGGCAGCATCCCGGCCCGGACGGCGTACGCCGCCGCCGAGGCCGACGTGTTGCCGGTCGAGGCGCAGACCACCGCCTTGTCACCGGCCTGCGCGGCCAGCGAGATCGCGACCGTCATCCCGCGGTCCTTGAACGAGCCGGTCGGGTTGTTGCCCTCGACCTTCAGCCAGACCTCGCACCCGCTCTGCTCGCTCAGCCACTGCGCGGCCACCAGCGGCGTCCCGCCCTCGCCGAGCGTGACCACCGGCGTGTCCGCCGAAACGGGAAGCCGGTCTCTGTACTCCTCGATCACGCCACGCCACTGGTGCACCATTGACCTACTCGCCTTCTACCCGCATCACACTGCTGACTTCACGGACGATGTCCATGTCCCGCAAGGACTCCACGGTCGCGGACAACGCGGCGTCGGTCGCGGTGTGGGTGACCACCACCAGTTGCGCGTCGCTGCCCCGGCCCTCTTGGCGGACGGTCTGGATCGACACGTCGTGCTCGGAGAAGGCATGGGCCACCGCCGCCAGCACACCGGCCTTGTCGGCCACGTCCAGCGACACGTGGTAGCGGGTCATCGCGTCGCCCATCGGCCGGACGGCCCGCTGGGTGTACGACGACTCGCCGACCCCCGGCACACCCTTGAGCCGGTTGCGCGCGGCGGACACCAGATCCCCGAGGACTGCACTGGCCGTCGGGGCGCCGCCGGCACCACGACCATAGAACATCAGGCGTCCAGCTGCCTTGCTTTCCACGAAAACGGCGTTGTACGCGTCCCGAACACTGGCCAACGGGTGGGTGACCGGGATCATCGCCGGGTACACCCGGGCGCTCACCGAGTCGGTCGCCTCGTCCAGCTCGCAGATCGCCAGCGACTTCACCACGCAGCCCATCTCGCGGGCCGACGCGATGTCGGTCGCGGACACCTCGGTGATGCCTTCGCGGTGTACGTCGGCGATCGAGACCCGGGTGTGGAACGCGAGGCTGGCCAGCAGCGCCGCCTTCGCCGCCGCGTCGAACCCCTCGATGTCTGCGGTCGGATCCGCCTCGGCGTACCCGAGGGCCTGGGCTTCTTCGAGCGCCTCGTCGAAGCCGGCGCCGGTGGTGTCCATCTTGTCGAGGATGTAGTTCGTGGTGCCGTTGACGATGCCCATCACCCGGATCACGTCGTCACCGGCGAGCGACTCGCGCAGCGGCCGCAGGATCGGGATCGCGCCGGCCACGGCGGCCTCGAAGTACAGGTCGCGCTGGTACTTCTCCGCGGCCGCGAACAATGTCGGGCCGTCCTCGGCGAGCAGTGCCTTGTTGGCCGTGACGACCGAGGCGCCGTGCTCGAGCGCGGTCAGGATCAGGCCGCGGGCCGGCTCCAGGCCGCCGATCACCTCGATCACCAGGTCCAGGTCGCCGCGCGAGACCAGCGCCTGGGCGTCGGTGGTGATCAGGTCCGGGTCGACGGCGATATCGCGCGCACGTCCGGGCCGGCGTACGGCGATGCCGGCGATCTCCAGCCGGGCGCCGACGCGGGCCGCTAGATGGTCCGCCTGCTCGGTCAGGATCCGCACCACCTCGGTGCCGACCACGCCACAACCGAGCAGGCCCACCTTGAGAGGTTTGTCGTCCTTCACAGCGTTCATTCGGCGGCCCCCATGTCGAGGAGAAGCAGGTCGTCTTCGGTCTCACGGCGGACGACGACACGCGTCCGGCCGTCCTTGACCGCGATCACCGGTGGCCGCGGTACGTGGTTGTAGTTGCTCGCCATCGACCGGCAGTACGCACCGGTCCCGGGGACGGCGAGCAGGTCGCCCGGCTGCACGTCCGACGGCAGGAACTCGTCCTTCACGATGATGTCCCCGGCCTCGCAGTGCTTGCCGACGACCCGGGCGAGCGTCGGCTCGGCGTCGGAGTACCGGTTGACGAGCGTGCAGGAATAGTCGGCGTCGTACAGCGCGGTGCGGATGTTGTCGCTCATCCCGCCGTCGACCGACACGTACGTCCGGGAGGCGCCGGCGTCCAGCTCGACCTCCTTGACCGTGCCGACCGAGTAGACCGTGCACACCGCCGGACCAACGATCGCGCGCCCCGGCTCGATCGAGACCCTGGGCACCTCGACGCCGAAGGCCCGGCACTCGTGCTCGACGATCTTGCCCATCTCGGTGGCCAGCTGCGCCGGGTCGGACGGGTCGTCCTGGGTGGTGTAGGCGATCCCGAAACCGCCGCCCAGGTCGAGCTCGGGCATGTCGACGCCGAGCTCGTCGGAAACCCTTGCGTGCAAGGCGATCACGCGCTTGGCCGCGACCTCGAACCCGGACGAGTCGAAGATCTGCGAGCCGATGTGCGAGTGCAGGCCGAGCAGCTCCAGCTCCGGCGCTTCGTTGACCCGGGCAACGGCTTCGAAGGCCGCGCCGGAGGTGATCGAGAAGCCGAACTTCTGGTCCTCGTGCGCGGTCGCGATGTACTCGTGGGTGTGTGCCTCGACGCCCGCCGTCACGCGGATCATCACCGGCGCGGTGGTCCCACGCTCGCCGGCCAGCTCGATCAGCCGGGAGATCTCGTACTGCGAGTCGACGATGATTCGGCCGACACCGGCGTCCAGCGCCCGGGCCAGCTCGGACTCGGACTTGTTGTTGCCGTGGAAACCGAGCCGCTTCGGGTCCGCGCCCGCGCGCAACGCGACGGCCAGCTCACCGCCGCTGCAGATGTCGAGGTTCAGCCCCTCCTCGAGCACCCAGCGGACGACCGTCGTACAGAGGAAGGCCTTGCCGGCGTAGTAGACGTCGAAGTCCTTGAAGGCGTGCTTGAACGCGCGCGCCCGGGCCCGGAAGTCGTCCTCGTCCAGCACGTACGCCGGGCTGCCGTGCTCGGCGACCAGGTCGCGCAGGTCGACATCGCCGACGGTCAGCGAACCCTCGGCGGACTTCTTCGCCGTGGACGACCACAGCTGCGGGACCAGGTCGTTGACGTCGTGCGGGGTCAGCAGCCAGGCCGGGACGCGGTTCCCGTTCTGGGCGTGCAGGGCGCCCGCCTCGTGCGCCCTCACATCCGCTCCGGTGCGGAGACGCCGAGCAGGTCGAGCCCGTTGGCGAGCACGGTCCGGGTCGCGGAGACCAGGGTCAGGCGAGCCTTGTGCACCGGCTCCACCTCCTCGTCGCCGCGCGGCAGCACGCGGCAGCTGTCGTAGAACTTGTGGAACGCCGACGCGGTGTCCTCGAGGTACCGCGCGATCCGGTGCGGCTCCCGCAGCTCGGCGGCGGTGGCGACCACCCGCGGGAACTCGGCGAGCGCGCGGAGCAGGTCGCCCTCCCGCTCGTGGCTGAGCAGGCCCGGGTCGAACTCGTCCAGCTTGATGCCGAGCTCGTCGGCGTTGCGCAGGATCGAGGCCAGGCGGGCGTGCGCGTACTGCACGTAGAACACCGGGTTCTCGCTGGCCTGGCGGGTCATCTCCTCGATGTCCAGGGTCAGCGGGGAGTCGGCCGGGTAGCGGCAGAGCGTGTAGCGCAGCGCGTCGACGCCGCCCTCCTCGACCAGCTCGGCGAGCGTGACGATGGTGCCGGCCCGCTTGGACAGCCGCATCTCCGCGCCGCCCTTGAGGATCTTCACCAGCTGGCCGATCAGGATCTCGATGTTGTGCTCGGGGTCGTCGCCGGCGCAGGCCGCGATCGCCTTCAGCCGGTTCACGTAGCCGTGGTGGTCGGCGCCGAGCAGGTAGACGCAGGTCTCGAAACCACGCTCGCGCTTGTTCACGTAGTACGCCGCGTCGGAAGCGAAGTACGTCGGCTCGCCGTTCGACCGGATCAGCACGCGGTCCTTGTCGTCGGTGAAGTCCGTCGTCCGCATCCAGAGCGCGTCGTCGGCCTCGTACAGGTGGCCCTGGTCGCGGAGCTTCTGGATCGCGTGCGGTACGCCGTCCTGCTCGTGCAGGCTGCGCTCGGAGAACCAGACGTCGAACTTGGTCCGGAAGTGCTCGAGCTGCTCCTGCTGCTCCTTGAGCTGCCGCTCGTACCCCGCCTCGCGGAAGGCGATCACCTGCTCGTCGGCGGGCAGCTCGGTGATCCCGGGCACCTCGGCGACGATCCGCTGCGCCAGGTCGCCGATGTACTCACCGTGGTAGCCGTCCTCGGGGATCGGCTCACCGTGCGCCGCGGCCTGCAGGCTGGCACCGAACTTGTCCATCTGGTTGCCGCGGTCGTTGATGTAGAACTCGCGGGTGACGCTCGCGCCGGCCGCGGCCAGCACCCGGGCCAGCGCGTCACCGACGGCGGCCCAGCGGGTATGGCCGAGGTGCAGCGGGCCGGTCGGGTTCGCCGAGATGAACTCGAGGTTGATCGTCCGGCCCTGCAGGCTGTCGGTGGTCCCGTACGCCGGGCCCGCGTCCAGGATCGCCTGCGCGACCTTGCCCTGGGCATCCGCCGCGACCCGCAGGTTGATGAACCCCGGCCCGGCGATGTCCACCGCGGTGATCGCCTCGTCGTCGCGGAGCCGGGCGGCGAGCAGCTCGGCGAACTGCCGCGGATTCAGCCCGGCGCGCTTGCCGAGCTGCATCGCGACGTTGGTGGCGTAGTCCCCGTGCTCGGGGTTCTTGGGGCGTTCGACCTTCAGCTCGCGCGGCAGCCCGCCCTCGACGGTGATGGTGCCGTCGTCGGCGAGCGCGGCCAGGGCCTGGAGGATCTTCGCAGCGAGCTGTTCCGGAGTCACCGGCTCAGCCTAATGGGCCCCCGCCCAAACCCTTGACTCACCATCCACAGCCCGGTACGCCGGGCTGCGCCCAGGCCGTCCCCACCCCACCGCCCCGGTCAGGCCCAGGGATTGATCAACTCGACGCCGGTCCGCGCGAAGTCGGCCGTGTTCCTGGTCGCGAGCGGAGCTTGCTCCACCAAGCAGATCGCGGCGATCTGCGCGTCCAGCGGCTCGATCGGCAGACCGGCCCGGCGCCGGTCACGCATCACCACCGAATAGGCCATCGCGGCTTCCGCCGTGAACGACAGGATCTCGTCCTCGACGAAGGCGGAAGCGAAGGGCGCGTCCGCGGCCTCCCGCACCTGCGTGCGCCTCCGGCCGCCCGGCATCCGCTCGATACCGGTATGGATCTCGGCGACGGTAATCGCCGTGGTGCGGAACTCCGCACCCAGATTGTCGCGGGTCCAGTGCCACACGGCCGCGTCCGGAACCTGCTTCATCAGCTCCGAGACGACATTGGTGTCCAGAACGATCATCAGTCGAAGTTCAGTCGAAGTTCACTGCCGCACGATGCCCACCGGTGCGCGGCGGAATGTCCAGTTCGACCCCGCCGATCGCCGCGCAGCGCTCGTGCAGCGCCAGGAGCCAGTTCTTGGGCTCGTCCTGCTCAGCCACGGCGGCCATCAGGATCGCGCGCACCTCGGCCTCCATCGATCGCCCGTGTTCGGCCGCGCGAACCCGCAGCCGGTGCTTCACGTCGTCGTCCAGGCTCCGCACGGTGATCGCCGCCATACCGGGCCTCCTTTGCCTTCGGTGCTAGCAAAAACCGTAGCACTGATTGCACGGGGTCAGTGACGAGCGGTGATCGAGATGTGGCTGTTGCGCACCAGTGGGGTGTCCCAGGGGGCTGGTTTTCCGTCGATGGTGACTTTCAGGGTGGTGCAGGCGTCAGCGAGGCAAGTGGCGTCGTACCGGATGCCCCAGAGGGTGAAGAACTGGGCGAGCGTGGGGCGCTCGGCGGCGGTCTTGGCCTCGACCCAGACCACGCCGTCGGTGGTGTGGGTGTGGATGGCGGCCTGCTCGGCGCGGAGGCGGTCGATGCCGATCCCGGCCGGTACCTGTACCGGCTTGCCGTCGACGGTGACCGCGATGTTCAGCGTGTACGGCGACGGGCCGGAGAAGTCCAGCGGGAGCCGCTCGAACCCGGCCTTGTCGATGTAGGAGACCGCGTCCCGGGGCGCGTCCCAGGGTGGCGCACCGGTCCGGAGATCAGCCGCCGCGGGCGGCGCCGGGCCGACCTGGCAGCCACCGACCACACCGCTCGCGAGGAGCAGGGCCGCCGTCCAGGCCGCCCGGCGCCACGTACCTGCTCTCATGGAGAGCCAGGTTGCCACGTGCCGCCCGGACGGCCGACCGCCGGGGTCAGCGCTCCGACGGCATGATGATCCAGAGCGCGATGTAGATCAGGAACTGCGGGCCGGGCAGCAGGCAGCTGACCACGAAGATCAGTCGCATCGTGTTGGCCGAGATACCGAACCGGCGAGCGAGTCCGGAGCAGACACCGCCGATCCAGCGATCGTGAGACGGGCGGACCAGAGAGCTAGCCATGAGAAGTACCTGTTTCCTTTCCGCTGTTGGGCTTACGTCCACTATGACGGCGCGCGCCACGGAACCGATCCCGCCGCACCGGGGTTCCAGGGTTCACTCAGGGTGATCCTGGAACGGGTCCTCAGCGCTGGAAGCGGTACGTCTTGTTGTCGATTCCCACCGCAGACACCCGGCGACATCACGACCACCCGGAGCGTCTCGTCGTACTCGGAGTAGTCGACCCCCTCAACCTCGAACTGCCCCGAGCAGACACTCCGGAGCGGGAGCTGCCCAGCGACGTGACGTGGCCGGTGACGTCGCTGGGGCCGACCGGCCGGGTCGGTGGCGGCCACCCCGGGCATCGGCAGGACGAGCAGGCGGTCCATCGTGCCCCACTCCCCCGTCACCATCCACTGCACGTCCGGCGAGACGGCAGCGAAGCTGTTGTTGTTGTTGTTCGCCTCCCACGACTCGAGCGCGTGCACGCCTGGATGGGGCAGCTAGCACCAGAACGAGAGAGATCCCCGGTTTGCGCGTCCCAGGTTTCTACTGCCGTGTCGAGGAAGGTGAGGTCGTGTCGGGGTGTCGGTGGTGGCGTGGGGAGTTGTGCTGGTCGTTGTGGGTAGGTAGTGCTCCGCGGTCGTGGCGGGCGGCTGGAAAGGGGCGGGGTTGGGGAGAATTGCGGCCCGATTCCGGCGCAAGATCCTCCCCACACCCGCGCCTTGGATCTGCGGGGCACGCGCCCGGGGTGGTTCACCCCTGACGTCGTCCCTGAACGCCGCGCATGCAGGCGGCAGAGGGGCGACTTCAGAGGTGAACCACTCGACGTTGACAACCTCAACGTTGCTTGACGAGGCACCAGCACGCCGACGGTCACCCCAATTCGGGGATTCGATGAACTTCCTGCTACTGTTCAGCACGTTCCTGAGCCCCCGTAGCTCAGGGGATAGAGCACCGCCCTCCGGAGGCGGGTGCGCAGGTTCGAATCCTGCCGGGGGCGCGACCGATCTGGCCGATCTCTGTGCGCGGAAAGCGCGCACGTGGATCGGCCGCTGTGTTTTCTGGGGGTGCAACCCCCAGAACCCGCCCGGCGGGGCTTCGCCCCCCCCCCCCCCGGACCCCCCTTGGGCGTGGTGGCGCGGGGATGTGGTGTCGGGGGGTCGGCGTGGTGGGGTGGGTGTTGGTCAACGCCCGCGCGATTGGGGTGCTTCAGATTCCTGCTGCTGTGCGGCAGTAGGTCCAGGTGGCTTGGCGGGCTTCTGGGGTTTCTTGGGTTCGTTTGAGGTAGTGGGTGGGGCGGGGGCTGCGGTCGTGCCAGAACTTGCCGGTGGGGGGTCGGGGGTTAGTGGCTGCCAGCCAGACCGTGGTGTCGGCGCCTTCGTCGGCGGTGCGGAGGAGGCGGCCGGTGAGTTTGCTGAAGCCGGGGAGGGACTCGGTGAGGCCTGGAGTCTCGGACCAGCCTGGGTGCATGCTGGCGACGAAGGTGGGGGTCATGTCCGCGGCCAGGAGTGGCGTTAGCGCTACCTGGATGCGCTTGCTGCGGGCGTAGGCGGTGGCGCCCTTGTAGGGGGCGTCGCGGTATTCGGGGTCGGTCGGTAGGGGCTGGGTGTACATGCCTCCGGAGGCGACCAGGATTACGCGGCCGTTCTTCAACTGGTCTCGCAACAGTTCGGTCAACAGGAGCGGGCCGAGGACGTGGGTGGCCAGCGTCAACTCGTGGCCCTGTGCGGACTCGGTGCGTTCGGGGGGCATGACGCCGGCGTTGTGGATCAGGGCGTGGATGGGGGTCGTGATCGTGGCGGCGTACGCGCGGACGGAGTCCAGGTCGGAGATGTCGCATTCGTCGAGGACGAAGGTGGCGTCTGGGACTTCGCGTTGGAGGTCGGCCAGGGCGGGGGCGGCCTTTTCGGCGTTGCGGACGGCCAGGTGGACGGTGGCGCCGAGGCGTGCCAAGCCCGCCGCGGTGGCTTTGCCCAGGCCGGTGCGGGCTCCGGTGACAATGGCGGTCTTGCCGGTTAGTGAGTCTGGGGACGGGTCGTTCTTGGGCCAGGTGCGACTGCGGATTGCGTAGCCGAGTTTGGTGTAGCCGGGGACGACCGCGCGGTCCAGCAAGGTGTCCAGGGTCATGCGGCGAGCTTCCCCAGGGCGTTGCGTAGGCCCTCCTCGGCTTCTTCGCCCAGGTGCTCGAACGGCTTGCGCAGGAACGACTCCGCGAAGCGCGCCAGGCCCTTCAGCTGGAACTCGGCCCGGTAGGTGACCCGGGTGAGGTGGGACTCGGAGCGGAACGTCATGATGTCGCGGGCGACGATGGTGCGGTTCTCGCCGCGCAGGACCAGGCGGTCCGGTCGGGTGAAGTCCTCGACCACGTAGGTGAGGTCGGTCTCCCGGCCGTTGAAGCGGGAGGTGTTGCGGTACGTCGTACCGACGCCGCCGTCGCCGCTGATCAGGGTGGTGCGGACCGTACCGGGATCCCACTCCTCGGTACTGCGGAAATCGGAGAGGTAGTCGAACACCCGCTCGGGGGCGGCCGCTGTCGCAACTTCGCGTTCGATGACGATCATCGGGACTCCTTGGTTCGTTCGGCGGCGTGCGCGATGTTGCGTTGCATGCCGCCGAAGACGACGTCGTGGAACGGGCGGATGGCCGCCCAGTACAGCTCCCCCGGCAGTCCCCGTGGATGGAACAGGGCGCGCTGCCGGAACAGCGTGCGGCCCTGCTCGTCGGTCCCGGCACGTAGTTCGAGCCACGCCTCGCCGGGCAGGCGCATCTCGGCGCGGAGCCGGAGCAGGCGGCCGCGTTCGATCGCTTCGACGCGCCACCAGTCGAGCGGGTCGCCGACCGACAGCGTGTCCGGGTGCAGCCGGCCGCGGCGGAGTCCGGGGCCGCCGACGATCCGGTCGAGCAGTCCGCGGGTCCACCAGCCGAGCGGCCAGGAGTACCAGCCGCGTTGGCCGCCGATGCCTTCGATGACCTTCCAGAGCCGCTCCGGCTCCGCATCGACCGCACAGTCGCGTTCGTCGACGTACAGCGAGCCACCGGCCCAGTCCGGGTCGCTGGGGAGCGGATCGCTCGGTGCGCCCGGCGTCGCGGCGGACGCCCACGACGTACTCACGTCGAGGTCGTGCACCTTCTTCAGTGCCAGCTGGACCGCGCGGTCGAACCCGATCCCGCCGGCGATCTGCGGGTCGACGTACTGGTCGATGTCGTGGTCCTTGCAGACCACCTCGTGCACCAGGCTGTCGACCAGCGGCCGTGCGATGCCGCTGGGGACCGGGGTGACCAGTCCGACCCAGTGACTCGACAGACCAGGGCTCAGGAGTGGCAGTGTCACGATGCGGCGCGGGCGGAGGCCGGCGACGGCGGCGTACCGCTGCATCATCGCGCGGTACGTCAGCACGTCCGGACCGCCGATGTCGAAGCCGCGGTTCACCTCGGCCGGCATCCGGGCCGACCCGACCAGGTAGTGCAGTACGTCGCGCACGGCGATCGGCTGGATGCGCGTGTCCAGCCAGCGTGGTGTCAGCATCACCGGCAACCGCTCGGTCAGGTACCGGAGCATCTCGAACGACGCCGAGCCGGACCCGAGGATCACCGCGGCGCGCAGCACCGTCGTCGGTACGCCGCTCGCGAGCAGGATCTCCCCCACCTCGCGACGGGACCCCAGGTGCGGCGACAGCTCCTCGCCCTCGGGGTACAGCCCGCCGAGGTAGACGATCCGGCCGACGTCGGACTCGCGGCACGCCGTACCGAACGTCAGTGCGGTACGCCGGTCGCGCTCCTCGAAGCGGCGGCCGGTACCGAGCGAGTGGATCAGGTAGTACGCCACGTCGACGGCTTCCAGCGCCTTCGTCAACGCTGCCGGGTCGGAGGCATCACCCTCGACGACCTCGACCCCGCGACGCCACGGACGGGTCTCCAGCCGCTGCGGTCGCCGGGCGAGTACGCGGACGTCGTACCCGGCTGCAAGCAGCTCAGGGACGAGCCGCCCGCCGATGTAGCCGGTGGCACCGGTTACCAGGACTCTGGTCATCGCTCAGCCAATCGCTCCGCGGCAGTGACCGGGTCGGACTCGACGTACTGCGCTCCGACGGCGGTTGCGAGCTCGGTGGAGGCCCCAGGTCCGGCCAGCGCGAGGGAACGGTTTCGCGCCAGCCGGACCAGCTCGGGGCGGATGGAGTCGAAGCGGGTGGCGTCGGAGGCGGCCAGCATCACCAGATCGGGCGCCAGCGCCTCGGTGGTGCGTTCGACATCGTTCATCGGCGAGTCGGCGCCGAGGAAGATCACCCGCCAGCCCGAGCGCCGGAGTACCAGACCGAACGACAACAGGGCGATGTCGTGCAGCTCGCCGGGCGGACAGGCCAGCAGCGCGCGTGGTCCTTGGCCACCACCCCAGCCTGGCGACAGTGCGGCGAGCCGCGAGCGGATCACGTTGCTGGCGAAGTGCTCCTGCCCGACCGTGACCTCACCGCTGGCCCAGCGATCGCCCAGGTCGTGGAGGTACGGGATCAGTACGTCGCGGATCACCGCCTCGATCGTCAGCGCACCGAACAGCTGGTCGAGGACGACGTGCGCCGCACGCTCGTCCAGCTCGTCCAACGCGTCCCGCAGCCCGGCGACACCGCCAGGCTCCGCTGCCCTCAGTGCTCCCACTGCCGGCGCAGGCTGTGTCATCGCCGGCTCGGCCAGGACTGCGCGGGCAGCCTCGGCCGCGGACAGTCCGTCGGCGAGATAGGCCCGCATCCGCTGCACCCGGTGCACGTCGATCTCGGAGTACAGCCGGAAACCGCCGGACGACCGCGTCGGGGACAGCAGGCCGTAGCGGGTCTCCCAGGCACGCAGGACGTGCTCGCTGACACCGGCGCGTTTGCTCAACGCGCCGATCCGCAGGTCACCTCGCACCGAAGTCTCCACAGGGACACTATACAAACTTTAGACAGACCTTTGACTAGTGCAGGTCAGCATGCCTAATCTCTAGACAAACCTTAGACAGCCTGGAGGCCCTGCCCATGACCGAGTCCGTGGCTGTGATCGGAGCCGGAGTGTCCGGCCTGACCGCCGCCTATCTGCTCGCGCGGCGCTACGACGTCACCCTGTTCGAGGCCGACGCGCGGCTCGGCGGACACGCCCATACCCACGACATCACCGACCCGGCCGGACGGCGGCTGGCGATCGACACCGGCTTCATCGTGCACAACGACCGCACCTATCCCCTGCTCCGCCGGCTGTTCGGCGAGCTGGGCGTGCCGACGCAGCCGACCGAGATGAGCATGAGCATCAGCGACCCGGCCAGCGGCCTGGAGTTCGCCGGCGGACGCGGGGCGACCGGGATCTTCGCGCAGCGTCGCCGGCTCGCCGATCCGCGGTTCCTGCAGCTCCTGACCGAGGTACGCCGCTTCCACCGCCGCGCCGCCGCGTACGTGGCCCGAACCGACGACCACGACCTCGTGACGCTCGGCGAGTTCCTCGAGGACGAGAAGTTCAGTCCGGCCTTCATCCGCCTGTACGCCGTCCCCGTGGTGTCCTGCGTCTGGTCCTGCGGCGGCAACTCGGCCCTGACGTACCCGGCGCGCTACCTGTTCAAGTTCCTCGACCACCACGGCATGCTCTCGGTCACCGGTTCACCCCAATGGCTGACCGTCACCGGCGGCTCCCGCCAGTACGTCGCTGCCGTGGCAAACCGTCTCGACGCGGTCCGCGCCGGCCAACCGGTGCGGTCCGTCCAGCGGCACCCTGACGGCGTCGGCGTGACCGTTGCTGACGGCAACACGCTCGACTTCGACCGGGTGGTGCTGGCGACCCACGCCGACCAGGCGCTCGACCTGCTGGCCGACGCCACGCCCGAGGAGAAGGCGGTGCTCGGGCCGTTCGAGTACAGCCGCAACGAGACCGTCCTGCACACCGACTCGTCGTTGCTTCCCGCAACGAAGAACGCCCGCGCCTCCTGGAACTACGTGGTGCGTCCCGGCACCCCGCTGACGACGTACTGGATGAACCGGTTGCAGGGACTGGACACCGACGAGACGTACCTCGTGACGCTGAACGGCGCCGAGACCGTCGATCCGGCGAAGGTGATCGCCCGGATGGACTACGAGCACCCTGTCTACACCCCGGAGGCCGTCGCCGCGCAGAGCCGGCTGGCGAGCCTCAACACCGGCCTGGTCGCGTTCGCGGGGGCGTACCACGGCTGGGGATTCCATGAGGACGGCTGCCGCTCCGGTGTCGCGGCGGCCGAGTCCTTCGGAGTCCGCTGGTGACGATCGCCGGTCAGACCCGCTCCCTCCCGGCGATCGTCACCGGCACTGTCCGGCACGGGCGGTCCGGCCCGGTCCGGCACGCGTTCCGGCATCGGGTGTACCAGTGGCTGATCGACCTGGACGACGTACCGCGGCTGCCGTGGTACCTGCGTCCGTTGGCGCGCTTCGAGACCCGCGACCACCTCGGTGGCCACGGTCCGACGCTCAAGGCCGATCTGCTCCGCTATCTGTCCAGCCACGGGATCGAGTACGACGGACGGGTCGTGATGCTGGCCAACGCCCGCGTGCTCGGTCACGTCTTCGATCCGCTCACCGTCTTCTGGTGCGTCGACAGCCCGTACGTCGTCGCGGAGGTGCACAACACGTACGGCGAACGGCACGTCTACCTGCTGCGCCCGGATGCGGACGGCAGCTCCGACACCGCGAAGGAGTTCTACGTCTCGCCGTTCAACGACGTGTCCGGCACGTACCGCCTCAGTTTCGAGCTGGGCCACGACCAGGTCCGCGTGCAGGTCAGTCTGTCCCGTGGCGACCGGACGGTCTTCGGCGCGAGCTTCGACGGCGTACCGCGCCCTGCGACGCGTCGAGCAGTGTTGTCCACCGCAGTACGCATGCCGCTGATGCCACAACGGGTCTCGGCGCTGATCCGGATGCACGGCCTGTGGCTCTGGGCCCGCCGGCTCCCCGTGATCAAGCGGCCGGTGCACCCGCTCCAGGAAGGACTTCGATGAGCACTCTGACCGTTGCCCAGCCGCTCTGCCTCCGGCACCCCGCGCTGCGTCCGCTGTGCGTGCGCGCGTGGTTCACCCGGCTGATCGTCGACCGGATGCTCGACCAGGTGCCGGTACGGGCGCTCTACCCCGACGGCACAGTGCGCGGCGGCGGTGGGCCGGACGCACCGGTCCTGCGGATCGTCCGGCCGCAGTCGATGTTCGAGCGGCTCGCGCACAACCCGAAGATCGGTCTGGGTGAGGCGTACATGGCCGGCGACTGGACGGCGGCCGACGGGGCCGATCTGGGCGACCTGCTGACGCCGTTCGCGGCCCGGGTCGCACAGCTGGTACCGCGGTGGCTGCTCCGCTTCCGGCGGGTCGTCGACCAGCGCATCCCGAGTCGACAGCGCAACACGCTGACAGGTGCCCGCGACAACATCAGCGCGCACTACGACCTCAGCAACGCGCTGTTCGGCGCCTTCCTGGACCCTGGGATGACCTACAGCTCCGCACTGTTCGACCACGACGTACCGCTGTCCACACAGGACCTCGAGGAGGCCCAGACGCGGAAGGTCGAGCGCATCCTCGACCAGGCCGGTGTCGGCCCCGGGAGCCGGGTGCTGGAGATTGGGATCGGCTGGGGCACTCTGGCGATCGCAGCGGCCCAACGCGGCGCACAGGTCACCGGTGTCACGTTGTCGACCGAACAGTTGCAGCTGGCCCAGAAGCGCGTCGCCGACGCCGGACTGGCCGACCGCGTCGACCTGCGGCTGCAGGACTACCGTGCGGTGACCGGTTCGTACGACGCCATCGTCAGCGTGGAGATGATCGAGGCGGTCGGCGAGGAGTACTGGCCGGACTACTTCCGCGCTCTCGACCAGCTGCTCGCACCGGGCGGATCGGTCGCCCTGCAAGCGATTCTGATGGACCACGACCGGATGCTCGCCACGCGGCACTCGTACGGCTGGATCCAGACGTACATCTTCCCCGGTGGCCTGATCCCGTCCCGGACCGCCATCGACGAGACGCTGGCGCAGCACACCACGCTGGCGGTCGACGACGACCACAGGTTCGGTGCGGACTACGCCGAGACGCTCCGCCGCTGGCGGCATCAGTTCACCGCCAACTGGCAGGACGTCCGGGCGGAGGGGTTCGACGAGACGTTCCGGCGAGTCTGGGAGTACTACCTGGGCTACTGCGAGGCCGGCTTCGCCTCCGGGTACCTCGACGTCGGCCAACTCCGCCTCACTCGCCACTAATCAGCTGTCCGGCAGCGAGAACATCGACAGGACGACGCGGTCCTTTCCGGGTGACTCTTCCAGGTAAGGCTCGATCAGCTCCGTGAAGCGGGCACGGAAGGTCGCCATGTCCTCGGGGCTGAGGTAGAGCGCGAGCTGCGAGTAGCCCAGCTGGTTCATCCGCGGGTACAGGTCGCCGCTGTCGACCACACGGTCGAAGTCCGCCGCAAGCCGGGTCAGCATCATCAAGAACGCCTGGCGGTGCTGCTCCGGCGTCATCGCGCGCGCCTCACGCTCGTCGATCCGGCCGACCTTGGTCTGGTCCAGGCTGAGCGTGCGTTCCGTCGTACCGCGGATCTTGCGCTCGCGGACGACGGTCAGGTAGCCGGCGTCGATCAGCGCGGCGACGTGCCGGTAGAGCGTCGTCGCGGGGATGTCGGGCAGGTCGCGCTTCAGGTCGGTGGTGGTCACCTCGCGACCGAGCACACGCTGCACGATGCGCCAGCGGATCGGGTGCAGCAGGACGTCCAGCACCGGGGTCGGCGACTCCTCCATCGGCTCTCCATCAGGGTTCTTTCAGGGTATCCATTGATACCAACAGTGGTAATAATAGCGGCAGTGGAACCATTCCTACTCGCCCCGAGGAGACGTTGACGTGTCGCTCACCCGTCGTACCGTGCTCAAGTCCGCGGCGGCCGCCGTACCGGTTGCTGCTGTTTCTACCCTGCCCGCCACGGCCGGCGGTGTCCGGGAACCCGCCGCGATCGGGCGGCTCGCCGAGAAGATCGAGGCCGGGATGGCCAAGTACGCGATCCCCGGCGCCGGCCTCGGGGTCTGGTACCGCGGCCGCGAGTACGTCCGCGGTTTCGGCGTGACCAGCGTGGACACCAACGAGCCGGTGTCGGCCGACACCGTGTTCCGGATCGGCTCGACCAGCAAGACGTTCACCGCGACGGCGATCATGCGGCTCGTCGAGAGCGGCCGGATCAGCCTCGACCGGCCGGTGCGCGCGTACCTCCCGGACTTCGCGACCCAGGACGCGTCGGTGGCCGCCCGGGTCACCGTCCGGCAGTTGCTGAACCACTCGGCCGGCTGGCAGGGCGACTACTTCGAGGACACCGGTCAGGGCGAGGACGCGCTCGCGAAGTACGTCGCGGACATGACGAAGATCCCGCAGCTCACTCCGCTCGGGAAGGTGTTCTCGTACAACAACGCCGCGATCGGCGTGGCCGGGCGGATCATCGAGGTGGTGACCGGGAAGCCCTACGAGACGGCCGCCCGCGAGCTCGTCGTCGATCCGCTGGGGCTCGCGCACAGCCGGTTCTTCCATAGCGAGCTCGGCGGGTTCAGCGTCGCCGCGTCGCACAACGTGGTCGACGGCAAGGCGGTCGTCGAGCCGTCGTTCGACGCGATGCCGCGGGCGCTGCACTCGATCGGCGGGCTGATCTCGAGCCCGCGCGACCAACTGCGGTACACGCGGTTCCACATGGGTCACGCGGGATTCCCACGTCTGCTCAGCGATCGGGCGCGGCTGGCCATGCAGTCCCACCCAGGGCCTGGCGGCACGCTGTTCGTCGAGCTGAACGGCGTCGGCGTCACCTGGATGCAGCGGCCGACGGCCCAGGGCCCGACCGTGATCCAGCACGGCGGCGACTGGAACGGCCAGCACTCCGGCTTCTTGTTCGTGCCGCAGCGGGACTTCGCCATCACACTGCTGACGAACTCGGAGAGTGGTCCGTTGCTGGTGGCCGAGTTGTTCGCCGACGACTGGGCGCTGCAGGAGTTCGCCGGCGTGAACAACCTGCCCGCCGTACCGCGCCAGCTGCCGGCCCGTCAGCTCGCGGAGTTCGAAGGTACGTACGTGTCACAGCAGATCGGGTTCGACGGGAAGCCGGAGGAGCTCGGTCTCGACGTCACCGCCGACAAGGGCGAGCTGGCCGCCGGCGCGAGCGGGCAGGCGCTGTTCCGCTTCGCCTTCTACCGCAAGGATTTCGCGCTCGCCTTGAACCCGGACGGTACGCCGACCCACGTCCGCGTCAGCTTCGTCCGCGGCGACAACGGTCAGGTCGAGTGGCTTCGGTACGGCGGCCGCCTCTTCCGCCACCACGCTACAGGCACCCGCAGCGCCAAGACGTTCCGGCACCGCGTGCTCTAACCGGTGGTGACCATCCACAGGTGTCCGTCGGGGTCAGTGAAGGTGGCCAGGTACGCCCACGGCTTTCGGGTCGGCGCCGTCACCTGCACTGCCCCGGCGGCGACCGCCTGAGCGTTCAGTACATCGACAACGTCCGCACTGTCGACGCGCACGCTCAGAATGCACTCACTCTGCCCACGCGGCGCAGCGGGCTGGTCCCCCAGTACCCAGCCGAAGCCGCCGGTCGGGATCAGCATCATGGTCACGTCGTCCGCGAGCGCGAACTGCAGCGGTTCGGGAATCCCGTCCTCGTCCGGTTCGCCAACTGGCTTCAGGTCGAGCGCTTCCTGGTAGAACGCGTACGAGCGCGGGCGGTCCTCGATCGAGAGGCAGATGATCATCGGGTGACTCCAATCGTCCGCCCACACAGATGCAGGAGCAGTTCCTGCGCGGGGCGTTTCAGCGGCGTACCGGTGCCGTAGGTCCAGTCGAGGTCGGTGGCTTGCAGTTGGATGCCGGTGAGGTCCACGCCGAAGTACTTGAGCTGGCGGGGCTTCATGGCGTCGAAGATCAGTCGCAGGCGTTCCAGCGGTACCTGGCGGTCGAGGCCCAGGGCAACAGTCGCGTCGAGCCCGTGGATGACGTCGTGCGAGAGCGCGCCTTCGTAGCCACCTCCCGGCGGCTTCCACGGGTGGTCGACGTTCTGCCGAAGACAGTCCAGCAACTCGGCCGACGTCATCTCTTCCGCGTCCCGCCGCGCCTGCTTGTCGGCGTACCGATTGAACTTCCCGCCGGCCCGCACCATCCCCGTCACGAACTGCATCCCGGAGGTCCGGTATGGCATGGTCATGTGCGCGACCAGCTCCCGGACGCGCCACCCGGCGCACAGCGTCGGCTGGTCCCACTGGTCGTCGGTCAGGCCTGCGAGCACGTTCGCGCACTCGGAGCGCTCGGCGGTTACCGCACTTCTGATATCCGTCATGACCCACCGACGAACGGCTTAGGCCGATGCAGACACCTCGCGGAGTCTTTTCTGCAGGTACTGGCGTTCGGACTCGGTGGTGGCCAGTGCCAGAGCCTCGCGGTAGGCGGTTGCTGCTTCGGGGTGGCGGTTGAGGCGACGTAGGAAGTCGGCCCGGGTGGCTGGGAGGAGGTGGTAGTCGGCCAGTGGGCCGGTGGAGAGGTCGTCGAGGACGCGGAGGCCGATGGCGGGCCCGTCGGACATGCCGATGGCTACGGCTCGGTTGAGTGCGACGACGGGGGTCTGCGGGAGCTGGGTGTAGAGGGCGGCGATCTGCGGCCAGTCGGTGTCGGCTGCGGTACGCGCGGTGGCGTGACAGGCGGCGATGGCAGCCTGGACCTGGTACGGGCCGGGTTCACCGCGACGGAGCGCCGAGTCGAGGAGGTCTACGCCTTCGGTGATCTGCTCGTGGTCCCAGCGGGTGCGGTCCTGGTCCTCGAGAGTGATGAGCGCACCGTCACGCGCTAGACGTGTCTCGCGGCGGGCGTCGTGCAGGAGCATCAGCGCAAGCAGTCCGCCGGCTTCTGGTTCGTCCGGCATCAGGTGGACCAGCAGACGCGCGAGCCGGATCGCTTCACCGCTGAGGTTGCTGCGGACAACATCGGAGTACCCCTCGTTGAAGAGGAGGTAGAGGACCGCCAGTACGGCGGGAGTTCGCTCCGGCAGCAGATGGGCCGGCGGGACGCGGTACGGGATGCCGGCGTGCTGGATCTTCTGCTTCGCGCGGGTCAGGCGCTTCGACATCGTGGTCTCCGGGACCAGGAACGCCCGCGCGATCTCCGTCGTACTCAGGCCGGCCAGCGTCCGCAGCGTCAGCGCCACCCGCGCCTCCATCGCCAGCGCCGGATGGCAGCACGTGAACATCAGCCGCAGCCGATCGTCCGGTACGTCGTACGGCGGATCCGGCTCGTCCTGCATCGCGGCCACCTCCTTGAGCTTCGCGGCGCCCACCGCCTCACGGCGCAGCCAGTCGATCGCCCGGTGGCGTGCGGTCGTGGTCAGCCACGCACCAGGCCGGTCCGGTACGCCGTCCCGCGGCCAGCGCTCCAGCGCCGCGGCGAACGCCTCCTGGGCGCACTCCTCAGCCAGCTCCCAGTCACCGGTCATCCCGATCAGAGTGGCGACCACCTGGCCCCACTCCTGCCGGTAGATGTCCTCGAAGGTCACACCACTCCTGGTGGCGGTTCCAGCACCGGCCGGATCTCGATCGTGCCGTACCCGGCCGCTGGGTGCTTCGACGCGATCTCGATCGCCTCGTCCAGGTCGGCGCAGTCGATCAGCACGAAGCCACCGATCTGTTCCTTCGTCTCGGCGAACGGCCCGTCGGTGAGCAGCACCTCCGCGTTGCGCACCCGGACCGTCGTCGCCTCGTCCGGCGGCCGCAGCCCCGCGCCACCGGCGACGACGCCCCGCGACGTCATCTCCTCGGTCCAGCCCCCGCACCCGTCGTTGGCGTGCGCGGCGGCCGACTCGTCACCACAGATCATCAGCAAGTACTTCATAGGCCCATCCTCCCTGTCACTCCACCGACGAACAGGTAAGCCGGAGACAGACACCCCCACCGTATTCGGTGCGGGCTGGTTGCACCGGCGTACCAGGTCTAGCGTCGGCACTAGCGGCGTACCAGTGGGAGGGGACTGCGATGACAGGTCGGATCGTGCACTTCGAGGTGCCGTACGACGACGCGGAGCGAGCGCGGGCGTTCTACCGCGAGGCGTTCGGGTGGAACCTGATGGAGATGCCCGAAATGAACTACACGATGGTCTCGACCGGCCCAGTGAACGAGCAGTCGATGCCGTCCGAGCCCGGGTTCATCAACGGCGGCATGTTCCAGCGCACCGCCGAGCTCACCCGGCCGATCCTGACCGTCGACGTCCCGGACATCGACGCGGCCTGGAAGACCATCGAGAGCCTCGGCGGCGAACCGATCGGCGAGAAGCTGCCGGTCGGCGACATGGGGTACGCCGGCTACTTCAAGGACCCGGAAGGCAACATCCTCGGCCTCTGGCAGACCAACTAGTCAGGAACCCATCGTCTGCAGGTGACGCATGGAGCCGTAGCGCGACGTGAGCCGGTCGAAGTCGGCCGGGTCGAACAGCTCTACGGCGCCGGCGCCGTAGCTCTTCGCGGCCTCGACACAGAACCGGGCTGCGGACTCGACACTCGCCAGGTCGGTCGCCCCGGTGCCGCAGCCCGGCACCGCGGTCTCGGTGGTGATCGCCACCCCGACCACCGGCGCGCTGGTCGCTGTACACGGCTGCAGGATCGAATTCACGTGGTACACGTCGTTCCCGTACGGCGTGATGTCCTGCATCGTCAGCGGCAGTACGGCGGGCAGCCGGCCGGTCACCTGGGACGCGACCTCGAGCAGGTCCTCGCTGACCCGCAGGATCCAGCCTTCCTTGACCGTCGGCGAGATCGCGAACCCGTGGTGGTTCACGATCCGGTTGCCCTTGGTGGTGTCGACGGACAGCACCGCCTCCATCGCCGGCTCGACCTCGTGGTCGTTCATCGCGCCGAGCTCCACCGGCGAGTCCATGAACGGCACCGGGTCGTGCGGGCGGGTCGGCGCGTCCGGGCAGACGTGCGTCGCGACGATCACGTCACCCGGCAGCTGGTCACCGCGGAGCAACATCCGGCCGAGCTTCCCGGCGACCGCGAGCGCGACCAGCGCACCGTCGCCGTCGGACACGAACCCGATCCGCTCCGGCCGCGCGCCGAGTCCACCGAGCCGCCCGATCACCCCGAGGGTCGGGGCGTCGCCACCCACGGTCCGGCCGCGGCTGCCGGGAATCACCGCACGCACGAAGTCCGTGCTGCCCTTGTTCCCTTGCACCGTCGTCACGCGGACGTCGTCGACGCCGTTCTTCCGCAACCAGGCCGCTACCCCTTCACCGGACGCGGCCGAGTCGTCGAGCAGGTCGTACAGGTCCAGAACCTCACGCCATGGCATATCTGTGCATCTCCTCAGTCAAATGTGTTCAGCAGAGTTCGGCGGTCAGCCGGGCGACGACGGAGCGGGAGAGCACCACAGGCAGACCGGAAGCAGCCGCGGCCGCCTCCCGGTGCGCCTGGGTGTAGCCCATGCAGTCGAGCACCAAGAGCTGCACACCTTCCGCGGCGAGCTTCTGGGCCGCGTTCTCCAGCTCGGTCAGGCCGGGCTGGTACGGCGTCGCCCAGGCGACCTTGATCTTCTGGTCGAGCCCCGCGAACTTCTCGTACGACTGCTGCTCCTGCTCCGACAGCGGGCACACCACTCCGACGAGTGAGTCGCCGGCGATCGCAGACAGACCGGCGGTCATCAACGGCCCGGCCAACAGCAACGGGCGGCTGTGCCGGAACGCCGGGAACTCACCGGTGCACACCAGCAGTACGGCGTCTGCGCTGCCCGCCTCGAGAATGTCGATCGCAGCCTGCAACCGCTGCAGGATGCCGGCCCGTCCGATCACCACCGACGACCCGTCGCGCAACCGGGTGGTCAGCGTCTCGTCCCCGGGCGTCGGCGCCAGCGCTGCGATTTCCGCCGTACTCAGGCCGTCGAGTGCACCGCGTTCACGGACCTCGACCGTCGACGGCAACCACTGGAGCAGCTCCGGAAACATGTCGCTGCGTGGCGACTGCCCGATGGTCACGACACCAAGAACGGTCACGCGACAGCCTCCCTCGTGCCGGCCTCGACCAGCTCTCGACGGCGCTCCCGGTCGAGTCGCGAGCGCGGATCGGGCGACGGCACCGCGGCCAGCAAGGCCTTCGTGTACGGGTGGCTCGGCGCGGCGAAGACCTCGTCCACCGTGCCGCGCTCGACGACCTTGCCGCGGCTCATCACCAGTACGTCGTCCGCGATCAGCCGCACCACCGAGAGGTCGTGCGAGATGAACACGTAGGTCAGACCGAGCCGCTCCTGCAGGTCCTTGAGCAGATCGAGGACCTGCGCCTGCACGGACACGTCCAGCGCCGACACCGGCTCGTCGCAGACCACCAGCGACGGGTTGAGCAGCAACGCGCGGGCGATCCCGATTCGCTGCCGCTGGCCTCCGGAGAACTCGTGCGGGAACCGGTGCAGATGGTCCGCCTCGAGTCCGACGAGCTCCATCACCTCGACCAACCGCTCCTGGATCCCCGTGGCGTCCAGGTCGGTGTGCAGCCGCAACGGCTCGGCCAGCGTGCGCTCGATCGTCCAGCGCGGGTCAAGCGACGCATAGGTGTCCTGGAAGACGATCTGCATCCGCGAACGCATCGCCCGCAACGCCTCGTCGGACAGCCCGAGCAGATCGACCCCGTCGAACCGCACCGCCCCGGACGTGGGCTCGTGCAACCTGAGCAACGCCCGGCCGGTCGTGGACTTCCCGGAGCCGGACTCCCCCACGATGGCGAGCGTCCGCCCCGGTGCGACGCTGAAGCTCACTCCGTCCACTGCAGTGACAGCTTCGGTACGCCGGCCGCGCCGCCGACGCCCCGGGAACACCTTGACCAGGTCGGACACCTCCAGCAGCGCAGGCTCGTCCGACGGTCGGGTCTCCCGCGACCGGGGCTGACTGGACGGCAGGAAGCTCAGCAGCCGCTTGGTGTAGTCCGCCTGCGGTGACTCGAAGAGCTGCTCGACCGGTGCGGTCTCCTGGACCTCACCGTTGTGCATCACCGTCACCTCGTCACAGGTCTGCGCGACCACTCCGAGGTCGTGGGTGATCAGGAGGACCGACGTACCGTGCTTCTGCTGCAGGTCCATCACCAGCTCGAGGATCTGCAGTTGGGTGGTGACGTCGAGCGCCGTGGTCGGTTCGTCGGCGATCAGCAGCTTCGGCTCGCAGGACATCGCCATCGCGATCATCACGCGCTGACGCATCCCACCCGAGAGTTGGTGCGGGTAGTCCCGCAGTACCCGGGCGGTGTCGCGGATGCCGACCATGTCGAGCAGCTCGGCGGCCCGGTCCGCGGCCTGACGGCGGGACAGCCCCAGGTGCAGGCGGAGTGGTTCGATGACCTGGTCCGCCACGGTCAGTACCGGGTTGAGCGCGGTCATCGGCTCCTGGAAGATCGTCGCGATCTCCTTGCCCCGCACGGCCCGCAGCGACCGGTCCGACAGGTTAGTGAGGTCCCGCCCGTCGAACTCGATCCGTCCGCCGGTCACGTGCACCGACCGCCGTGGCAGCAGTCGGGTGATCGTCATCGCGGTCACGCTCTTGCCACTACCGGACTCCCCCACCAGCCCGAGCATCTTGCCCCGCGGGATGCTGAGGCTGACGCCGCGGACCGGAGTGATCGGTCCACGCGAGGTGTCGATCCGGATGGTCAGATCGGTCACCTTGAGCAGATCACTCATCACGAACCCCGAGGTACCGCAGCGTCGTCAGTGCATAGGTCTTCGCCGCCAGTACGACATCTGCGACGGGTGCACGCTCGTCGAAGCCGTGGATGGTCGCCAGCTCGGCCGGACCGTACTGCAGCACCGGAATGCCATGGCTGCGGAACGTCCGCGCGTCCGACGACGCCCACTGCAGCACGCCCTCGGCCGGCTCACCGGTCAGCTCCCGCAGCGCACTGACGAGCTCCACCACGATCGGGTCGTCCGGCAGCGTCCAGTTCGGCTCGCTGCGGAACCCGAGCGGTTCCACCGTCGCCTCGATACCGGCCTCGGCCAGCAGCTCGTCGACACGCGCCAGCACCTGCGCCCGGCTCAGTCCGATCGGGACGCGGGTGTCGATCTCGACCACGCACTTGTCCGCGACGACGTTGGTCGCCGACCCGCCGGTCACCTTCCCGACGTTGATCGTCACGTGGTCGAACACCGCACCGATCCCGGGTGCGTACCCTTCCCGCTCCTCCGCGAACTTCTGCGACGAAGCGATCAGCTCCCGTACGTCGGCCGGCGCGTCCGGAACCATCTCCCACAACCCCTGCAGCGCGAGAATCGCCTTCGCTGCCTGCAGGTTCGCATTGGTCCCGTGCAGCGGCTGCAGACTGCCGTGCCCCGGACGTCCGGACACGGTCAGCCGGAACCAGTTGCTGCCCTTCTGGCCGATCGTCGGGTGCGTCCGCTCGGCCGGCTCCGCGATCACCGCACCGGTCGCACCCTCGAGCACCCCGCGGTCGAGCAACCAGTCCGCGCCGAGCGGTCCGCCCACTTCCTCGTCCGGTACCGCGGCGAGCGACAGCCGCCCACCCAGCGGTACGCCGAGCCGGTGCATCACGACGTACGCGTGGATGATCCCGGCGAGGCCGGCCTTCATGTCGCTGGCGCCGCGGCCGCGCAGGTACCCGTCGACGACGTCACCGGCGAACGGCGGGAAGCTCCAGCGGCTCACGTCACCCACCGGTACGACGTCCGAGTGGCCCGCCAGCACCAGATTCCGCTCACCTGCCGAGCCCTGGTGCGACACAACGTTCAAGCGGCCCTGGCCGGCGTCGAGGATCTCCACCTCGACACCCGCCTTCCGCAGGACCGCGGCGATGAATTCGCCGATCTCGGTGCAGTCCCCCGGCGGGTTCTCGCTCGGGATCCGGATCAGGTCGCCGGCCAGCTCGATCAGGTCGTCCGCGGTCCGCTCGATCTCGGCGAGCACCCGCTGCTCCCAGGCCGTCACTTCGTCACGCTCAGCTGCGAGAAGCGGACGATGCCGTCGGGGTACGACGTGTACCCGTCGAGACCGGCCCGGTGCGCGACCACGATGTTGTACTCGTACAGGTACGCCCACGGTGCCTTGGTGTTGATCTCCTGCTGCGCGGCGCCGTACAGCTTGTTGCGCTTGGCAACGTCCGGTTCGGTGGCCGCCTGCTGCCAGGCCTGGTCGACGGCCGGGTCGGAGAAGTTCGCGTAGTTGCTCGAGCCCTGGCTGGTGAGCAGCAGACCGAGGTGGTAGCCGGGGTCGTTGACGAACGACGTCCAGCGAGTGATGTACGACTGCACCTGCTTGGTCGCCAGCGCCTCCAGGAACTGCGGCCGGGCCATCTTCTTGATGTTCATCGTGACGCCGATCTTGGCCAGCTCGGCCTGGATCAGCACCGCGTCGTCGTTCCAGTCGTCGAACCCGGAGCCGAGCGTGAAGTCGAAGCTGAAGCCCTTCGACAGGCCGGCCTCGGCGAGCAGCGCCTTGGCCTTGTCGAGGTCGTGGGTGTAGGTGTAGCCGGCGTCACTGAAGCCCGGCGTGGAGCTGGCCACCGAGGACTTCATCGGCGACGCCTGGCCCTTCATCACGTCGTTCAGCAGCTTGTCGTACGGAATCGCGTACGACACCGCCTGCCGGACCCGCGGGTCGTCGAACGGCTTGATCTTGTTGTTCATCGCGAAGAACAGGATCTTGTTGCTGGCCCGCGAGTCGATCACCACACCGTCGGCGGCCTTCAGCGACTGCACGTCCTTCGGCGGCACCTCGAGGGCCAGACCGACCTCGCCCTTGCGCAGCAACTGGACCCGGTTCGACGCCTCGGCGATGAACTTCACGTCGACGTCGCGCAGCTTGGGCTTGTCACCCCAGTACGCGTCGTTGCGGGTCATCGACGCCTCGGTCGACGGGTCCCACTTGGTGATCTTGTACGGGCCGGAGCCGGCGGTGTTCGTGGACAGCCACTTCGCGCCGCCGTTCTTCGTCACCTGGTCCATGTCCACGATCGAGAACGAGTACATCGGCAGGATCTGCAGGAACAGGTGGTTCGGCGCGGTCAGGTCGATCTTCACAGTGTGCTCGTCGACCGCGGTGACCTTGGCGATACCGGCCATCTTGTACAGGAAGCTGGCCGAGCTGGACGCCTTGATGTGGTCGAACGACTTCACCACGTCGTCCGCCGTGATCGCCGGCCCGTCCTGGAACTTCGCGTCGGTGCGCAGCTTGAAGGTGTACGACGTGTTGTTCGCACCGGCCTGCCAGGACTCGGCCAGCATCGGCTTGATCTCGTCGGTCTTCGCCTGTGGCTTCCCGTTCACCTCGGTCCGCCCGTAGGTGACCAGCTGGTCGTAGGCCGCCGTCACGAAGGTGTCCGAGGTGACGTCGTTGGCCTCGGCCGGGTCGAGGGTCTTGCCGCCTTCGGAGTAGGCGGCGACCAGGGTGTCGGCGGCGGCGTCCTTGCCGCTGCTGCCGCCGTTGGCGTTGCTGTTCGCGTTCGCGGCACAGCCGGACATCGCGAGCGCCGACACCGCGGCGAGGGTGAGAACTGTCCGCTTCACGCGGGTCTCCTTCCAGAGGGTCATCGGCTGGTCCGCAGCCGAGGGTCGAGGACGTCCCGCAGGCCGTCGCCGAGGAGGTTGAAGCCGAGGATCGAGGTTGCGATCGCCAGGCCGGGGAACGTGGTCATCCACCACTCGCCGCTGATGATGTAGCCGCGGCCGTCGGAGATCAGTACGCCCCATTCGGGGTCGGGCGGCTGGGCACCGAGGCCGATGAAGCTCAGCGAGGCAGCGGTCAGGATCGCGTAGCCCATGCCGAGCGTGGCCCGGACCAGGATCGGCGCCAGGGCGTTCGGCACGATGTGCCGGATCAGGATGCTGCGGGCGGGCAGCCCGATCGCGTGGCCGGCCTCGACGAAGTCGCGCTCCCGCAGCGACAGCGTCTGGCCGTGCACGATCCGGGCGAACTCCGGGATCCCGACGATGCCGACGGCAACCATCGCGCTGACCATGCCCGGCCCCATCGCGGCCGCGATCGCCATCGCGAGCACCAGCGACGGGAACGCCAGCAGCATGTCCATCAGCCGCATGATCAGCCCGCCGGCGCGGCCGCGGACGTATCCGGCGAACGCCCCCAGCGGTACGCCGATCGCCAGCGAGATCGCGATCGCGATCAGGCCCGTCCACAACGAGATCCGGCCACCGGCGAGAACCCGGGTGAGGATGTCGCGGCCGAAGTTGTCGGTCCCGAACGGGTGCGCGAGGGTCGGGCCCTGGAGCAGACCACCGGCACCGGGCTGCGTCGCGCCGTACGGGGAGAGACCGGACAGCAGCGCACCGACGGTCCAGATCGCGATGAAGACCAGGCCGACGACGGCGAGCTTGTTGCGGAGCAGCAGCCGCCAAGTCGTCTGGGGTTTGGTGAGTGTCTCAGGCATCCGCGATCCTCGGGTCCAGGCGGGCGTTGACGAGGTCGACGACGAGGTTCGCCGCCAGGTAGACGACCGCGGCGACCAGCGTGAAGGCCTGCACCGGCGCGTAGTCGGTGGCCAGTACGGACTGCACGACGTACGAGCCGACGCCGGGCCAGGTGAAGACCGTCTCGGTGATCACCGCGCCGCCCATCAGCTGGCCGAACTGCAGACCGGAGACCGTGACGATCACCGGGGCCGCGTTCCGCAGCGCGTGCTTGAGCGTGACGACCGACGGCTTGAGGCCCTTGGAGACCGCCGTCCGGACGTAGTCCTGACCGATCACCTCGAGCATCGCCGAGCGGGTCATCCGCGCGATGATCGCCGTACTGCCGGTGGCCAGGCACAGGGCCGGCCAGATGATGTGCGACAGCGACGACTTCAGCGCGACCACATCGCCGGTCATCAGCGAGTCGACGATGTACAAGCCGGTGATGTTGGTGGGCGGGTTCACGCCCTCGGCGACCCGGCCGAGCGGTGCGGGTGCCCAGCCGAGCTTGTTGTAGAACACCACGATCACCATCAGGCCGAGCCAGAACAGCGGCATCGACGCGCCGAGCAGCGAGAACACGCGACCGGCGTGGTCGACCGGGCGGTCGCGACGCGTCGCGCTGATCACCCCGAGCGGTACGCCGGCCAGCAACGCGATCACCAGGGCGACCAGTGCGAGTTCCACCGTCGCCGGCAGCCGGGACGCGAAGTCGGAGGCGACGCTGTGGCCGGTGTGCCAGGCGAACCCGAGGTTGCCGTGCAGAAGGTCCGCGAAGTACCGGACCAGCTGGACGTGCAGCGGCTGGTCGAGGCCCATGTCGGTGCGGATCTTCGCGACCACGCTCGGGTCGGCCTGCTCGCCGGCCAGCGTCCGGGCCGGGTCACCGGGCAGCACCCGGGTGAGCACGAAGATGCACACCACGACGCCGATCAGCGCGGGCACCATCGCGAGCACGCGGCGCAGGACGAGATTCATGCCGATGAGATTCGGGGACAGATCACGGCATCTGCAACGACTTCCCGTTATATGAGAGACCAATTCAATAATCGGGCCGTTGCGCTACCGTTCTCGCCGTGGACGACGACACACGATCACCACTGCAGACCGTGGACCGGGCGTTGCAGATCCTGATCTCGTACTCCGAGCAGCGCCGCGACTGGGGCGTGATGGAGCTCGCCGACGAGCTCGGCATCGACAAGTCCTCGGCCCAGCGGCTGCTCGCGGCGCTGGCGTTCCGCGGGTTCCTGCGCTCGGACCCGATCAGCCGGCGATACAGCCTCGGCCCGACGATGTGGCGGATGGCCGCGCTCTGGGAGCGCACCGGCGGTCTCGCCGCGCTCGCCGACGGCGTCCTCGAACGGCTCGCGCACGACACCAACCGGACCACGACCTTCACCATCCCGGACGGCTTCCACGTGCGCTGCATCGCGGCCGTCGACGGGGGCGGCGGCCCGCTGCGCAGCCACCCGCTGCTCGGTGACCTCTACCCCGCCCACGCCGGCGCGACGTCCCGCGCGTACTTCGCCTTCCTGGACCGCAACGAGCGGCGGGCCCTGCTGTCCGGCCGCCCGTTCGCCCGCTTCACCGACCTGACCGAGGTCGACGAGGTCGCGCTCGAGCAGGTCTTCGAGGACACCGTGCAGACCGGCTGGGCGTTCTCCGACGGCGAGTACGACGCCGCCACCCGCGCGATCGCGGCGCCCGTCCGGCTCGGCCGCCGCCCGATCGGCTCGCTGACCGTGGCGGAGGGCAAGTCCGAGGAACTGATCGACGACATCCGGGACCACGTCCCACGGTTGCTGGAGGCAACCGAAGAACTCAGCAACCTGCTGCTCGCGCACCGCACCCCGGCGGCCCGCAACCGCCGCCGCTGATCTAGAGGGGAACCTGTGGAACTGCTTCTGCTGTCCAACTCCGCCACGCATGGGCGGGGGTACCTCGAACACGCCGTCGACGCGCTGCACGACGTGCTGAACGGCATCGACGAGGTCGTCTTCGTCCCGTACGCGCTGGCCGATCACGACGGCTACACCGCGACGGTCCGGGCCGCGCTCGCACCGCTCGGTGTGTCGGTCGTCGGCGCGCACACCGGCGACGTGCTGTCGTCGGCGCGGGCGATCTTCGTCGGTGGCGGGAACACGTTCCGGCTGGTCAAGACGCTGCACGAGAACGGCGAACTGGCCGTGATCCGGGACCGGGTCCGCGGCGGAGCGCCGTACGTCGGTTCGAGCGCGGGGACGAACCTCGCGGGGCCGACGATGCGGACCAGTAACGACATGCCGATCGTGCAGCCGCCGTCGTTCGAGACGCTCGGGCTGGTGCCGTTCCAGCTCAACCCGCACTACCTCGACCCGGACCCGTCCTCGACACACCAGGGCGAGACGCGGGAGCTGCGGATCACCGAGTTCCTCGAGGAGAACGACGTCCCCGTGGTCGGTCTTCGGGAGGGCACCTGGCTGCGGTTGAGCGGCGACACGCTCACTCTCGACGGGCTTCCGCTCGGTGCCCGGGTCTTCCGGCGCGGCGTCGCTGCGGCGGAGATCACGGTCGGGACCGACCTGTCCGAGCTGCTCGCCGTCACACCGGAGTTCGACGTACACCGTTAGTGCCTAGACTGCCAGGTGTGTTGGCTCCGGTGGCGTCCTCGGGAGGACTGAATGCCTGACCGTACTCAGACCATTGCGTATCCGTCCCCCGGATCGCGACCGTCGCGACGGGATCCGGAGCCGCTCGCGCCGCACGTGATCGTGCTGTTCGGCGCCACCGGCGACCTGGCCAAGCGGAAGCTGCTGCCGGGGCTGGCCTATCTGCAGCAGTCCCGGTTCGCGCCGGACGTCCGGATCATCGGCACCGCGACCGAGGACCTCAGCTGCGACGAGTTCCGGGAGCGGGCCAAGAAGGCGGTCGAGACCTTCGGCACCCACAAGATGACCGACGAGCAGTGGGCACAGTTCGCCGAGCGGCTCGAGTACGTGCCGGTCACCGCCGGGCCGGAGGCGCTCGCAGCCACGGTGAAGAAGGCCGAGGAGCTGCTCGGCCCGGACGCCTGCCGGCTGCACTACCTGTCGGTGCCCCCGAAGGCGGCCCAGGCGGTGATCGCGATGCTCCGCGACGCGGGTCTGGTCGACCGGGCGCGGGTGGTGATGGAGAAGCCGTTCGGTGACGACCTGGCCACCGCGATCAAGCTCAACGACTTCGTCCACCAGACCTTCGACGAATCGCAGATCTTCCGGATCGACCACTTCCTCGGCAAGGAAGCGGCGCTGAACATCCTCGCGTTCCGGTTCGCCAACGGCCTGTTCGAGCCGATCTGGAACCGGAACTTCATCGACCACGTGCAGATCGACATCCCGGAGTCGCTCGGCCTGGACCAGCGGGCCACGTTCTACGAGCCGACCGGCGCGTTCAAGGACATGGTCGTCACGCACCTGATGCAGGTGATGTCGTTCGTCGCGATGGAGCCGCCGACCGCCCTGGAACCGCGAGCGATCTCGGAGGAGAAGAACAAGGTCTTCCGGTCGATGCTGCCGATCCACCCGGCCGACGTGGTCCGCGGCCAGTACTCCGGGTACCGCAACGAGGAAGGGGTCGCGCCGGACTCCGACACCGAGACGTTCATCGCGCTGAAGGTCGAGATCGACAACTGGCGCTGGGCCGGCGTGCCGTTCTACCTGCGCACCGGCAAGAAGATGGCCGAGGGCCAGCGGATCATCTCGATCGCCTTCAAGGAGGCGCCGAAGACGATGTTCCCGTCCGGCTCCGGCGTCGGTTCCGAGGGTCCGGACCACCTGACCTTCGACCTGGCCGACTCCTCGCGGGTGTCGCTGTCGTTCTACGGCAAGCGGCCCGGTCCGGGGATGCGGCTGGAGAAGCTGTCGATGCAGTTCTCCACCCAGGAGACCGAGAACGCGGCCGACGTCCTGGAGGCGTACGAGCGGCTGATCCTGGACGCGATGCGCGGTGATCACACGCTGTTCACGACGGCCGAGGGCATCGAGTCGCTGTGGGACCGCTCCGCGCCGCTGCTCGACGACCCGCCGCCCGCGAAGACGTACCAGGCCGGCACCTGGGGCCCGAACGCGATCCACCAGCTGATCGCTCCGCGCGCCTGGCGGCTGCCCTTCGAGCGCGAGTGGCGGGAAGCCAAGCAGTAGGCGACCGCCGCTCTGCCCATTGCCGTCCTCTCCTGGTAGGCGCACTATCGGGGGTGTGTGATGTAGGTCACCAACACCTCGGAGGGCGGAGGAGGTGGGCGGATGACGGGGACGAAGACGCATCTCACTGGGGAGCGGGCGCCGTGTGGGCGGACCGGGGATGCGGACCGGAGCCAGGAGGACGACTTCGAGGGCCTCCGGCGCGACGACATGCTGTACGCCTGTGGGTGCCGGCAGATCCGGCACGAGTTCCACGACGGCAGCGTACGGATCAGGACCGTGCGGCACGACGGCAAGGTCCTGGCCGACGAACACAGCGGCGAACACGAAGCCTGACCCCATGGCGAGCTATCACGACGTGGTGGTGGTCGGGGGCGGCGGCGCCGGGTTGCGAGCCGCCATCGCGGTGGCCGAGACCAACCCGGCGCTTCGTGTCGCGGTGATCTCGAAGGTCTATCCGATGCGTAGCCACACGGTGTCCGCCGAAGGCGGTGCCGCGGCCGTGGCCGGACCGGACGACACGCTGGACGAGCATGCGTACGACACGGTGTCCGGCAGTGACTGGCTGTGCGACCAGGACGCCGTCGAGGCGTTCGTCGCCGAGGCTCCTCGGGAGCTGCTCCGGCTCGAGCACTGGGGCTGCCCCTGGAGCCGGCAGCCGAACGGGAAGATCGCCGTCCGGGCCTTCGGCGGGATGAAGAAGATGCGCACCTGGTTCGCCGCCGACCGGACCGGATTCCACCTGCTGCACACACTGTTCCAGACCGCACTCTCCTACTCGGACATCGTCCGGTACGACGAGTGGTACGTGACGAAGCTCCTGGTCGACGACGGGCGCACGTACGGCGTCGTCGCGATCGAACTGGCCACCGGCCGGGTCGAGACCATCACGGCGAACGCGGTGATCCTGTGTACCGGCGGCTGTGGTCGCGTCTTCCCGTTCACAACCAACGCCAACATCAAGACCGGCGACGGAATGGCGCTCGCCTACCGGGCCGGCGCGGCGCTGAAGGACATGGAGTTCGTCCAATACCACCCGACCGGCCTGCCGTTCACCGGCATCCTCATCACCGAGGCGGCGCGCGCCGAAGGCGGCTGGCTGCTGAACAAGGACGGCTACCGGTATCTGCAGGACTACGACCTCGGTACACCGACACCGGACCCGGTACTGCGCAACATGGAACTCGGACCGCGGGACCGGTTGTCCCAGGCGTTCGTCCACGAGGTGGAGAAGGGCCGCACGATCGAGACGCCGTACGGACCGGTGGTGAACCTCGACCTGCGGCACCTCGGTGCGAAGCTGATCGACGCCAAGCTGCCGTTCGTCCGCGAGTTGTGCTCGAAGTACCAGAACATCGATCCGGTGCACGAACTCGTCCCGGTGCGCCCGGTCGTGCACTACATGATGGGCGGAGTTCACACCGACCTTCGCGGCGCGACCTCGCTGGACGGTCTGTACGCCGCCGGCGAGGTGGCCTGTGTGAGCATCAACGGCGCCAACCGGCTGGGGTCGAACTCGTTGCCGGAGTGCCTGGTCTTCGGCAACCGGGCGGGCCGGGCCGCCGCCGTGTTCGCCGGTCGCTATCACCGCGCCGTACCGGCGTCGATCGTCGCACAGGGCCGGGACGAGGAACGACGGCTGGCGGCGGAGCTGGGCCGGCGTGCCGAGGGGCACCAGCGGATCGCGGACATCCGGACCGAGATGCAGACCACGATGGAGAACGGCGCCGGGATCTATCGTGACGGCGACTCGCTGACCAAGGCCGGGCACGAACTGGCCGAGCTGCGGCTGCGTTTCCAGCACGCGGCGATCGACGACCACAGCACGAGTTTCAACACCGAACTGATCGCGTGGCTCGAACTCGGGTTCATGCTGGATGTCGCCGAGTGCATCATCGCCGGCGCGACCCTCCGGGAGGAGTCGCGCGGTGCACACCAGCGGACCGACTTCCCGGCCCGCGACGACGAACGCTTCCTGGCGCATTCGCTGGCACGACGCCAACCCGACGGATCCAGCCGCGTCACGTATCTCCCGGTGACCATCACCCGCTGGGCACCGGCGGAACGGGTGTACGGGAGGTAAGGATGGCAGCCGAGATCACGCTGGAGGTCGCACGCTACCGGCCAGGGGTCGACACCGAGCCGGTGGTGCAGTCGTACCAGGTCCCGTTGCGCGAGCACTGGGCGATCCTGGACGGTCTCACCTACGTGAAGGACCAGCTGGACGGCACGTTGTCGTTCCGGTGGTCGTGCCGGATGGGGATCTGCGGCAGTTGCGGTATGACGGTGAACGGCGAACCCCAGCTGAGTTGCGCCACCTTCCTGACCGACTACGCGCCCGGCCCGATCCGCATCGAGCCGCTGCGCAACTTCCCGGTCGTCCGCGACCTCGTGGTGGACATCGACGACTTCATGACCAAACTGCCGAAGGTCGAGCCGTGGCTGGTTCGGGACGTGCACAGCCCGGTCGAGGAGGGCGAGTACCTGCAGACTCCGGAGGAGCTGGACGAGTACCAGCAGTACAGCATGTGCATCAACTGCATGCTGTGCTACTCGGCGTGCCCGGTCTACAGCCTCGAACCGGACTTCATCGGCCCGGCGGCGATCGCCTTGGCGCAGCGCTACAACCTCGATTCCCGCGACGAGGGCGCCGACGAGCGTCTCGCCGTGCTGTCGTCGCCGGAAGGGATCTGGGCCTGCACGTTCGTCGGCGAATGCAGTGCCGCGTGCCCGAAGGGCGTGGATCCGGCCGGCGCGATCCAGCGCTACAAACTGACCGCGGCGACCCAGTCGATCAAGGACCTGCTCATGCCGCGCAGTGTGAAGTCCCGGCGCAAGCGATGAGTGTCTACCAGCGGCCGGTCCACCTGTTCTGGTGGCTCGAGCGTCGTTCGTACACGATGTTCGTACTGCGTGAGCTCAGCAGTGTGTTCGTCGCGTGGTTCGTGGTGTTCCTGCTGCTCCTGGTGAACGCGATCAGCGACGGCGCCGCGTCGTACCAGCGTTTCCTGGACTGGAGTGGGCACTGGTGGGTGGTCGCAATCAATGTGATCGCGATGCTGTTCGTGCTGCTGCACGTGGTGACCTGGTTCGCTCTGGCGCCGCGGGCCATGGCCGTCAAGGTGCGTGGGCGTCGGCTGCCGCCGCGGCAGGTCGTTGCCGCGCACTACCTGGCCTGGCTGGTGCTGTCGGCCGTCGTCGCGTGGGTGGTGCTGAGATGACCGCACAACGCCGTCGGCCGACTCCGGAACCGTTTCTGTGGATGCTGTTCAGCTCCGGTGGCATGGTGGCGGCGTTGATGGTGCCGGTCCTGCTGTTCCTGTTCGGCCTCGCGTTCCCCCTCGGCTGGCTGTCGCCGCCTGATTACGACCACGTGTTCGCCGTGCTGCACAACTGGATCACCCGCCTGGTGCTGTTCGGGCTCTGCGTGCTGGCCTTGTTCCACTGGGCGCACCGCTTTCGCTACACCCTGTACGAAGGGCTGCAGCTGAAGCGGTACGCCGTACCGATCGTGGCTGTGTGCTACGGCGGCGCCGTCGTGGGATCCGTCCTTGCCGCCGCACTGCTGCTGACGGTGTGACATAGGCTGCGGCGCATGCGCGAGATCGTGGTCGTCGGAGTCGGTGCGGGCGATCCGGAGCAGGTGACGATGCAGGCCGTGTCGGCACTGAACCGGGTCGACGTGTTCTTCGTGCTCGACAAGGGCGAGGTCAAGCAGGAGCTGGTCGACCTGCGGTCGGAGATCCTCCGCCGGTACGCGACGAGCAAGGAGTACCGCGTCGTCGTCGGCCAGGACCCGGAGCGGGACCGGACCACCTCGGCGTACGTCGAGGCCGTCGACGACTGGCGGCGGCGCCGGGCCGATGTCTGCGCACAGATGATCGCGGCCGAGCTCGGCGAGGACCAGGTGGGCGCGTTCCTGGTCTGGGGCGACCCGTCGCTGTACGACAGCACGCTGGCGATCCTGGACGACATCCTGGCGCGCGGCGAGCTCGCGTTCGAGGTCGAGGTGATCCCCGGGATCAGCAGCGTGTCGACGCTCGCCGCACGGCACCGGGTGGGGCTGAACCAGGTCGGCCGCCCGATCCAGATCACCACCGGGCGGCGGCTCGCGAAGCAGTGGCCGGACGACGTGGACGACGTGGTGGTGATGCTCGACGCGCAGACCGCGTTCACCGAGCACCTCGACACCGACGCCGACATCTACTGGGGTGCGTACCTCGGCACTCCGGACGAGCTGCTCATCTCCGGTCCGCTCCGCGATGTCGCGGCCGAGATCGAGAAGGTCCGCGCCGAGGCCCGCGACCGCAAGGGCTGGATCATGGACACGTACCTGCTGCGACGTAGACCAAAGTCTTAGGCGCCCTGGCCACCGGACCGAAGCGGCCGGGGTACCACCTGGCCGAGGCTGCCGGTATGACGAAGAAACTCTTGGCAGCGATAGCGGCCGCTGTGGTGCCGCTCGGCCTGGTGGTGGCGTTCGCCGGTCCCGGCGAAGCAGCCCAACCAGCCCCACGAACAGACAACGCCGTACGAACCGACAACGGGCTCGTCGCAAGCAAGACGGTCGGCGACGCCCTGGTGTACGACGGGATTCCGTACGCCGCTCCCCCGATCGGAGCACTGCGTTGGAAGGCGCCGCAGCCGGCCGCGGCGTGGACCGGCGTACGGGAGTCGAAGGTCCAGAACGTGTGTCCGCAGCAGGCGAACTCCGAGGCTCCGAAGGGGTCGTCCACCGAGGACTGCCTGTACCTGAACGTGACGACGCCGGCCAAGCCCACCAGCAAGCCGCGCGCCGTCGTCGTGTGGCTTCCCGGCGGCGGGTTCTTCTCCGGCGCGGGGAGCAGCTACGAGGCGTCGAAGTTCGCCGCCCGCGGTGACGTGGTCGTTGTCACGGTCAACTATCGGCTCGGCATCTTCGGCTTCTTCGGGTACCCGGGCCTGCCGGGGTCCGGCACGTACGGTCTGCAGGACCAGCAGGCCGCCCTGCGCTGGGTGCAGCGCAACGCCCGGGCCTTCGGTGGTGACCCGCGCAACGTCACGGTCGCCGGTGAGTCGGCCGGTGGGATGAGTGTGTGCGCCCAGCTCACCTCGCCGACCTCCACGGGCCTGTTCGCGAAGGCGATCATGCAGAGCGGCTCGTGCGCGTTCAACTGGGGCGACAACAGCCAGTACCCGGGCCAGGCCGCGGACTCCCCGTGGATCCCGGCCAGCCAGGTGCAGGCGAACGGCAAGGAGTGGGCGGCCGGCAAGAAGTCCGAGCTGGCCTGCAAGCCCGGTCAGTCCATGCTCGACTGCCTGCGCGCGGTGAAGTCCGACGTACTCGTGGACGACATGCTCCAGTTCACGCAGGTCGGGTACGGCGGGACTGCCGCCGTACCGCTCAGCCCGGCGAAGGCGATGAAGGCCGGACTGTTCCACCGCGTACCGATCGTCTCGGGGAACAACCACGACGAGGCGAACGCCTGGCTGGCCGCGTTCGGGGACATCAAGGACTACCCGAAGGTCGTCGAGAACATGGTCGGCCCGAAGCAGGCTCCAGTGGTACTGCGGCACTACCCCCAGTCCCGCTACGGGTCGCCGGCCGCGGCGTGGGGTGCTGTCACGACGGACCGGATCTGGTCGTGCACACAGGTAGCGAATGACCAGCAGGCGGCGCGCAAGGTACCGGTGTACGCCTACGAGTTCGCTGACAAGCACTCACCGATCGCGCCGGCCGGACTGGGCGCCGTCCACGCGTCAGAGCTGCCGTACCTGTTCCGGCTCGGTGGGTACGACCTGCCGCTGACCGCAACGCAGCAGAAGCTGTCAGACCAGATGATCGACTACTGGACCGCGTTCGCCCGGACCGGTGACCCGAACGGACCGGACCGGCCGCACTGGTCACCGACCGGCGCACGCGTGGTAAACGGGCTGTCGCTCGCGCCGACCGATCAGAACGGGATTCAGCAGGTGAACCTCACTGCTGAGCACCAGTGCGGGTTGTGGGCTGGTCTTGGCGCGTGAAGCGCTTGCTCCACACCGGCATCAGCAACGGCGACAGAAGTAGCAGCAGCATCGCGTAGAAGTTCACTCCCGGTACGAGTGCCGCCAGGAGGAACGCGACGACGGTCAGCCCGGTCAGCAGCAGCGTGCCAACGAGTTGCCGCTTGCTGACCGGGTTGTCCGGGTCCTCCAGTTCCTTGTGCCCGTGCACCAGCCAGGTGATCGCGGACTGGAGGATGCTGAGCACGAGGATCGTCCCGACGTAGATGCCGGCGGTGAAGCGGTCGCTCTTGAACGCGCCGATGATCTCGGTCGGGAACGGCAGCACGACGATGGTGAGCAGCCAGAGCAGGTTCAGCCGCATCAGCAGTGGGTTGTAGGCGCGGACGTGCTCGAAGACCCGGTGGTGCCCCAGCCAGAAGTTGGCGATCACGGCGAAGCTGAGCAGGAACGTGAAGAGCTCCTGCCGGTGCTCGGTGATGACCGAGACAGCGTCCCCGCCGTCCGCCCTGACCTCCGGAACCAGGTCGACCAGGGGCAACACGAGCAGCGTGATCGCGATCGCCACGACCGCGTCGGTGAACAGGATCAGGCGATCGGGATCTCTCGACGTCGTCACGGCCGACAAGACTACTGGTCAGTTGGGGCGGCTCTGAGCAGACCGATCGACAGCAGTGCCGCTGCGAGGACGAAACCGGCCGCGGCGAGCCACGCAGCGCCGTACCCGTCTCTCAGAGCCAGTAGGTCACCGGCGTGCTGGCTCAGCCGGTGCGTGGTGGTCGAGGCGGCCAGCGTCGCGAGTACGGCGGTGCCGATGGCCGCACCGGCTTGTTGTGCGGTGTTGTTCAGGCCCGAGGCCAGTCCGGCGTCGGTGGGGTCCGCGCCGGCCATGGCGAGCATGATCGACGCCGGGATCGCCACTCCGATACCGGCACCCATCACTGCGAGCACCGGACCTACGTTGACGACGTACGAGCCGTCGACCGGGGCGCGGCTGATCCAGAGCAGGGCCAGGAGGAACACGACCAGTCCGGCGATCAGCATCTTGCGCGGGCCGAAGCGGACGGTCAGCCGGGGTGCGATGGACAGCGACATCAATGCGTTCATGATCGGCGCCGGCAGGAACGCGAGGCCAGTGGTGAGCGAGTCGTAGCCGAGGACCCGCTGGACGTACAGCGCGGTGGTGAACTGGAAGCCGAAGCCGGCCGCGAAGAGCAGTACGACGACTCCGTTCGCGACGCTGAGCTGGCGGCGCCGGAAGATGCGCAGGGCAAGCAGTGGGTTCTTGATGCGTGCTTGGCGCACGACGAACGCGACCAGGAGCAGGAGTGCCGCGGCGGCTTGCAGGAGTGTTCGGGTGAGCGTCGCCTGCGGTTCAGCGGTCTGGACGATCGTGTAGACGCCGAGCGACAGGCCCGCGGTCACGAGTACGGCTCCGACGACATCCGCGCCGTTCGAGAGACCGAGCCCAGGTTGGTGGCCGAGCACCCGCACGGCGAACACCAGCGAGAGCACGCCGATCGGGACGTTGATCAGGAATGCCCAGTGCCAGCCGATGGTCTGGGTGATCACGCCGCCGAGAATGAGGCCGATGGACGCGCCGCTGGCGGCGGTGAAGCTGTAGACGCCCATGGCCCGCGCGCTTGCTCGCCCGGCGCCGGGTAGAGGCTGACGATCATCCCGAGAATCACCGCTGAGGCGAGCGCGCCCCCGACGCCCTGCAGGAACCGGCCGGCGATCAGCACCTCCGCGTTCGGCGCCAGGCCACACAGCAACGAGGCGGCGGTGAACAGGCCGAGGCCCGCGACGAAGACGCGTTTGCTGCCGATCAGGTCCCCGATCCGGCCGGCCAGCAGGAGCAGCCCGGCGAAGGCGATCAGGTACGAGTTCAGCACCCAGGCGAGCCCCGCCTGCGAGAACTCCAGGTCCCGCTGGATCGTCGGCAGCGCCACGGTCACGACGGTCCCGTCGAGGATGATCATCAGCTGCATCACGCACAGCACGACCAGCGCCCGCCCGCGCCCGACGGCCGTTTCCACCACGTCCACACTCACAGGTCTCTCCTTGTCCTCGAACCGACAAGAAGGACCCTAACAGATAGTCCCGTAGTAGACGATCTTTTATCAGACTAGTGCGCTTGGATGGCTTCTGCGGGTTTCAGCTCGCGCGCTGGCGGGAGCGGCGTACCGGCTGGGCGGTGACCGGGGTGGCGAGGGGGCCGTCGACCAGGGTGGTGACGGCGTCGACGAACGTCCGGCGCTCGGGGGCGGCCAGGGCGGCGAGGGCTTCCGCGTGCACGCGGTCGACGATCTGCTGTCCCTCGGCGGCGATCTTCGCGCCGGACTCCGTGACCGCGATGATCCGGGCGCGGCGGTCGGTCGCGGAGGGCTTCCGTTCGGCGTACCCGGCCTTCTCCAGCGCGTCGACGGTGACCACCATCGTGGTCTTGTCCAGGTACGACAGCTCGGCGATCTGGATCTGGGTGCGCTCCGCCTCGAGCGCGTGCCGCAGTACGCACTGCATGCGGAGCGTCAGGCCAACCTCCGCCAGCGCCGCCGACAGCTGCGTCTCCAGGACGTGACCGGCGTGCGTGAGGTAGCCGGTGAGGTCAGGGACGGTACGTTCCGGGAGCTGCGCCATACCTTCGAGGGTAACGCGGGATCATCTACCGGCAGATGATCCCGAGCTAGATCATTGGGCTGGATCATTCGCCGCGGCCGCCGTCGAGGAGTTCCCGGAGTACGTCGAGGTGCCCGAGGTGCCGGGCCGACTCCTGCAGGACGTCGACCAGCAGCCGCTCGACCCGCACCGCCCCGTGGTTCCCCGTCACGAACCCACTCCAGTCCACCGAGCCCAAGGTCCGCTGCGAGAGCTCCCACTCGGCGTCGTACGCCGCGACGACCGAAGCGATCGTCTCGTCGGCGCCGATCCGGAACTCGTAGTCGTGGTCGTCGGACCGCCACAGCGACGGCAGGTCCTGGCCGCCGATCGTCCGCTGGATGTGCTGCCGCTGCACCGCGGTCAGGTGCTTGATCAGCCCGAGCGGATTCATCACCGGCGAGCTCGCCGGCGGGGTCGCGCGGGCCTGCTCCTCGTCGAGCCCGTCCAGCTTGTTCACCGCCGTCGTGTGGATGAACTGGAAGAACCCGATCACCGACCCGGGCAGCGTCGAGTCGTCGGCCGGCCACGGTCGTTCCCTCAGCACCATGCGCCGCACCCTGTCACCCCGCACCGACAATCGCGGGAAAACGACGGCTTGGTCGTGCCGGACCGCGGTGTCGCGAAACCGCGAGCTGTGGCGTACCACGGCCGGTTGCCTGGACTGCATGACAACCCTGACGGCAACCCGGCCATCGACCGTTCGGTGGCTCGGGGTCGGCGCGGTGACACTCGGCATCTTCGCGATCGTCACCACCGAGATCCTCCCGATCGGACTGCTGACCCCGATCGGCGCCGACTTCGCGCTGACCCCGGGACGGACCGGCTGGCTGATGACGATCCCCGGACTGGTCGCGGCGGTTGCCGCACCAGTCGTCACGCTGGCGACAGCGCGGCTGGACCGGCGTCTGATGCTCTGCGTGCTGATGCTTCTACTAGCGGGCGCCGGCTTTCTCGCAGCGACCGCACCGGTCTTCTCACTCGAGCTGGTCGCCAGAGTCCTTGTCGGCCTGACTATCGGCGGCTTCTGGTCGATCGGCGCCGGACTGGCCGGGCGTCTGGTCCCGGAGCGGTGGGCGACGCGTGCGACAGCAGTGATCTTCTCGGCGGTACCACTCGGCTCGGTGCTCGGCGTACCAGCGGGCACGTTCGTCGGAGAGTTCGCCGGCTGGCGTACGTCGTTCGCGGCCCTCGGAGTCCTCGCTCTGCTCGCACTGATCGCGCTACGCGCCACAGTGCCGCCACTCCCTCCCCTGCAGGTGACGCGGGCCGCCGTACTCTGGCAAGCCCTCCGCGGCAGCCGGAGTGCGCTGTTGGTCACCTGTCTGATCGTGACGGCACACTTCGCGACCTACACGTACGTCACACCGTTCCTCCGCGACGTGGTGCGCCCAGAATTCATTGGCCTCTTCCTGCTCGTCTACGGCGCGGCCGGTCTGGTCGGCAACGTCATCGCCGGCCTGTCCGTTGCGCGCAGCCTCACCGGCACCTTCATCACCTGCGCTGCCCTGATCGCCGTAGCGACGCTCCTCATGCCAGTGGCAGGCCGCAGTACGGCGGGAGCCCTGCTATTGCTGGTGATCTGGGGCCTCGGGTACGGCGGCGTACCTGTCTGCTCGATGAGCATGTTCGCGCTGGCCGTGCCGGAGTCGCGGGAAGCGGCAACTGTGTGGTTCACCTCCTCGTTCCAGGCGGTGTTGTCGATCGGGGCGCTGCTCGGAGGACTCGTCGTGGACGCGTGGTCGGTATCAGTCGCGATGGCAGCCGGTGGCGCGTGTGCGGCGCTGGCGGTCGGGGTGCTGCTGTGGTCCAGAACACAGCAGGTTTCGGGCACGTAGCATCACGGCTGTGGCGAGGACTGAAGGCGATCGATGCCCTGGTGTGCTGGCAGTGCACCAGGCGGCCGACGGTGGTCTCGCGCGCGTCCGCGTGCCCGGTGGTCGACTGACCGCCGCACAGCTCGACGTACTGCGGATTGCCGCCGCTGACCTCGGTGATGGCCGGCTGGAGCTCACGTCGCGCGGGAACATCCAGATCCGCGGGCTGGACGCCGACGGACCGCGGGACCTGTCCGACCGGCTCTTCGCAGCCGGACTGCTCCCGTCGATCACCCACGAACGCGTCCGCAACATCCTCGCCTCACCACTGTCCGGTCTGGACCAACACTCGCGGTACGACGTACTTCCGGTGGCCACCGCGCTGGACCAGGCGCTGTGTGCTCGCCCCGCGCTGGCAGACCTGCCGGGGCGGTTCTTGTTCGCACTGGACGACGGGCGCGGGGATCTGGCGGACGTCACCGCGGATGTCGCGGTGCGGGCGGTCGACGAGCAGACCGGCGTACTGACCCTCGGGACTCGTGGCGTGCGAGTCGAGTGGGGTCAGGTGCCGGAGCTGATGCTGGCTGCGGCGGAGGCGTTTCTCGCTGTCCGCGATCAGGAGTGGCGGATCGCTGAGCTCGCTGAGGGCGCGGAGCGCATTCTCGACCGGCTGGGCTTATCGGCGACTGCAGTGGCTCCGGCTGAGGCGACCCGGGTGACGGCCGGCGTACACGGGGCGGCGCTGGTGGTGACCGTGCCGCTGGGGAGTCTGACGCAGGAACAGGCTGTTGCGCTCACTCAGGTCGCCGACGAGATCCGAGTCACGCCCTGGCGGTCCGTCGTCGTTCCAGCGGATAGTGCCGGGCTGGAGGACGTCGGACTGGTGACGACGCCGGACTCGGTCTGGGAGGGTGTCACGGCCTGCGCGGGTCGACCACGGTGCGCCAAGGCGCTGGCCGACGTACGGGCGGATGCGACTCAGCTGATGCCAGGGATGCGAAGGGACGGACGGCGGGTGCATTGGTCCGGGTGCGAGCGGCGGTGCGGGAAACCGGCTGCGGGGTTTGTGGATGTTCTTGCGGTGAGTGACGGGTATCTGGTGGACGGGGTGCGGCTGTGAGTTACGAGTACGTGCGCGACGGCGCGGAGATCTACCGGCGGTCGTTCGCGACGATCCGCAGCGAGGCAGCGCTGGACGGCCTGCCGGCGGACGTCGCGCAGGTCGCCGTGCGGATGATCCACGCGTGCGGCATGACCGACCTGGTCGCCGACCTCGCCTGGTCGCCCAACGTGGTCAAGAACGCGCGCGCCGCACTGCAAAGCGGCGCACCGATCCTGTGCGACGCGCAGATGGTCGCGGCCGGGATCACCCGGCGGCGGCTGCCGGCTGACAACGAGGTGATCTGCACACTGCAGGATCCACGGACGGTCGAGCTGGCGCAGCAGCTGGAAACCACTCGCAGCGCCGCGGCCGTCGACCTGTGGCTGGACCGGCTGCCCGGCGCGGTGGTTGCCATCGGCAACGCACCGACCACGCTGTTCCGGCTGCTCGAGGTGATCACCGCGGGTGGGCCGCGCCCGGCCGCGGTGCTGGGGATCCCGGTCGGGTTCATCGGCGCCGCCGAGTCGAAGGACGCGCTGGCCGCGAACGAGCTCGGCCTGGAGTACCTGGTCGTCAAGGGCCGCCGCGGCGGGAGCGCGATCACCGCGGCCGCCGTCAACGCGATCGCGAGTGAGGTCGAATGAGCGGGCACCTGTGGGGAGTCGGGCTCGGGCCGGGGGACCCGGAGCTGGTGACGGTCAAGGCGGCCCGGTTGATCGGCGCCGCGGACGTGATCGCGTTCCACAGTGCGCGGCACGGGCGGAGCATCGCGCGATCGGTCGCCGCGCCGTACCTGACTGACGGACAGATCGAGGAGCACCTGGTCTATCCGCTGACCACCGAGACGACCGACCACCCCGGCGGCTACCAGGGTGCGATGGACGACTTCTACGCCGACTGCGCCGCCCGGTTGGCCGCGCATCTCGACGCCGGCCGCGACGTCGTCGTCCTGGCCGAGGGCGATCCGCTCTTCTACGGCTCCTACATGCACATGCACAAGCGGCTCGCCGATCGGTACCCCTGCGAGGTGGTTCCCGGCGTGACCTCGGTCAACGCCGCGGCCGCCGTACTCGGCCGTCCGCTGTGTGAGCGGGACGAGATCCTGACCGTCCTGCCCGGCACCCTCCCACCCGATGTCCTCGCCGAGCGGCTCCGCTCGACCGACGCGGCGGCGGTGATGAAGCTCGGGCGCACGTTCGCCGGGGTCCGCGAAGCCTTCGAACTGGCCGGCCGTGCCGACGAGGCGTGGTACGTCGAACGCGCGACCACCGACGCCCAACGGACCGCCCCACTCACCGAGGTCGATCCGGACGACGTCCCGTACTTCTCCCTCGCGTTGCTCCCCAGCCCGATCAACAACACGTTCACTCCCCCGACGACCAGGACCGCGACCGAGGGCTCCGTCACGGTCGTCGGCCTCGGACCGGCCGGCCCGGAGTGGATGACCCCGGAGGTCCGCGCCGCGATCGCCGGCGCCGACGACGTGATCGGCTACACGACGTACGTCGACCGGCTGCCCGACCGCGCGCGGCAGCGCAAGCACGGCTCGGACAACCGCGTCGAGTCCGAACGCGCCGCCTTCGCGCTCGATCTGGCCCGGAAGGGCTCCACCGTAGTCGTGGTCTCGTCCGGTGACCCCGGCGTGTTCGCCATGGCCAGCGCGGTCACCGAGGTCGCCGCCGAACCGGAGTACGCCGATATCGCCGTCCGCGTGCTGCCCGGGATGACCGCCGCGCAGGCGGTCGCCAGCCGGGTCGGAGCGCCGCTGGGACACGACTACTGCGTGCTGTCGCTGTCGGACCGGCTCAAGCCGTGGGACGTGATCGCCCGGCGCCTGACCGCCGCCGCGGCCGCGGATCTCGCCATCGCGATCTACAACCCGGCGTCGAAGTCCCGCACCTGGCAGGTCGCGGCGACCCGGGACCTGCTGCTCGAGCACCGCTCCCCCGGTACGCCGGTCGTCGTCGGCCGCGACGTGGGCGGTCCGGAGGAAATGATCACCGTGACAACGCTGGCCGAACTCGCGCCGGAAACGGTTGACATGCGGTGTCTGCTCCTGGTCGGCTCGTCACAGACCCGTACCGTGCCCCGCCCGGCCGGACCGCTGGTCATCACTCCGCGCCGATACCCGGCGACGGTCAGTGAGACCACACGAGGAGACGGTTAAATCCGGGCTCGGCCCGTGTCAGCCGCGGTGCGGACGGGTAGGGACCGCCCCGAAGCCCGACCAGTGAGGAGCCAGCGGACATGAGTCAGCAGTACCCCGGCGACACCGCGACGATCACCCCGCCCGCAGGCGAGACGAACGCCACGCAGCGCTACGAGGAGGCGCGGGCGGCCGCCAACCGGGCGATGACCACGATCTCGGTCACCCCGGACCAGCAGGGCTCCGGCGCTCCGGGTGTCCTCAGCGCTGATCCGGACATCGATCCGGAACTGCTGTCGTACCGCGGGTTCAAGTTCGGGGCCGCGTTCTTCGGCTGGCTGATCGCGATCTCGATGTCGATCCTGCTGCTGGCAGCGGTATCCGCCGCCGCACTCGGGACCGCCCAGATCCTCGGCTACGGCACGAGCGACGCCAAGGCGCAGCCCGGCGCCGCCTCGCTCACCGCCGCCGCGGTCAGCATCTTCATGCTCATGCTGGCCTTCTACACCGGCGGGTACGTCGCCGGCCGGCTGGCCCGGTTCGACGGCGGCCGGCAGGGCTTCGGGGTCTGGATGATCGCACTGCTCGTCGGAGCGATCGCCGGCGGCGGGGTCTGGTTCCTGAACCACCAGTACGGCACGATCAGCGACCTGAACCGCCCGGACGTCGCCCTGTCGAACAACACGCTCGCCCTCGGCGGGATCGCCGCCGCGGCCGCGCTGCTGCTGCTCACGCTGCTGGCAGCGATCATCGGCGGCAAGGCGGGCCGGCGCTACCACGACCGCATCGACCAGCTGCTGTAAGCACGACCTGTCGGTTTCACACCGGGGTACCTGGTAGTCACACGGGGCTTGTCCGGTGAGGAGAAGCTGACAATGATTCAGGAACAGCACCAGGAAGACACGCGGATCGAGCGGCTGGACCCGGCCGCAACGTACGAGGACGACGGGGACCCGCCGTCCAGTCGGCACCGCGCCGACGGCGACGCGTCGCCCGCGGCCGAGGTGGATCCGGCCTACCGGGGGTACAAGGGCGGGGCGGCGTTCTTCGGCTGGCTGGTCGCGATCGGTCTGACCACGCTGCTGACCGGGATCGCCGGTGCGATCGCGGCGGCGATCGACTACGCCCGACCGATCGCCTGGAACAACGCGAACGCCGACACGATCGGGATCGTCTCCGGCGCGGTGCTGCTGGTGATCCTGGCGATCGGGTACTACAACGGCGGGTACGTCGCCGGCCGGCTGGCACGCTTCGACGGTGGCCGGCAGGGCTTCGGCGTCTGGATGATCGGTGTCGTGGTGACCGTGGTCGTCGCCGGTGTCGCGGCGCTGGCGGGCTCGCAGTACGACGTACTGGGCCGGGTCGACCTGCCGTCGATCCCGATCGCCACCGACACGCTGACCTCGGGCGGCGTGGTGGCGCTGATCGCGGCCGTGGTGATCACGTTGCTCGCGGCGCTGATCGGCGGGAAGGCCGGCCAGCGGTACCACCGGCGGATCGACGTGAGCGCCGGCTGACCCACCGGCTGGGTGCCGACTCTCGTTCGGCACCGGGCCGGGAGGAAGCCGGGTACCGGAGGGCGGATCGCACCGATCCGTCCTCCGGGTTTTCCTTGCCGCGACCGCCGGCTCCCCGCGACCATGACGGGCATGACAATGCGCTCAGCGTTGGTCGTCGGCGGCACCAGTGGCATCGGCGCGGCCGCGGTACGGCGCCTCGCCGCGGACGGACTGCACGTCGTCGCGGCCGGGCTCGGAGCGGGCCCGTCGGAGGTCGAGCTCGACCTGCGAGCCGACGGCGCGCTCGAGGAGCTGATCGGGTCGCTCGGGAGTCTCGACGTACTCGTGAACGCGGCCGGCGTCATCCGGCGCGGGGACGAGCACCGGCCGGAGGTCTTCCGGGAGGTCGTGGAGATCAACCTGACCGGGGCGATGCGCGCGGCCGAGGCGGCGTACGGACTGCTCGCCGCGAGTCGTGGCTGTGTCGTCAACGTGGCGTCGATGCTGAGCTACTTCGGTGGGCCGCTGGTTCCGGCGTACAGCGCCTCCAAGGGCGGGATCGTGCAGCTGACCAAGTCGCTGGCGGTCGCCTGGGCCGCCGACGGCATCCGGGTGAACGCGGTCGCACCCGGATGGATCGCCACCGACCTGACCGCCGCACTGCAGTCCGACCCGGTCGCGTCCGACCGGATCCTGTCGCGTACGCCGATGGCTCGGTGGGGCACCCCCGACGAGGTCGCGGGAGTGATCGCGTTCCTCGCCGGGCCGGACGCGGGCTTCGTCACCGGCACCGTCGTCCCCGTCGACGGCGGCTACCTGAGCATGTGAGGAGAACTCGATGATCCCGGTCTCCACCGGTGTCCCACCCGAGATCGCCGTCCAGGCGGTCCCCGACGACGATCGGCTCTGGGTGCCGCAGGCGCCCGACGTGTGGTTCCGGCCGCTGATGCTGAACACGATCACCGGCCAGTGGTGCAACCTGCTCAAGGTCACCCGGGCCGGCATCGTCTCCCGGCACCGGCACCCGAGCGCCGTCTTCGGCTACGTGATCAAGGGCAAGTGGCAGTACGACGAGCACGACTGGGTCGCGGACACCGGGGCGTTCGTGTACGAGCCGCCGGGTGAGATCCACACCCTGCGCGTCCCGGAGGACTGCACGGAGATGATCACGTTCTTCAACATCTCCGGCGCGATGATCTACGTCGACGAGGCCGGCAACCAGATCGGTTACGAGGACACGTTCACCAAGATCCAGCTGTGCCGGGACCACTACGGCGCGAACGGCCTGGGCGCCGACTACGTCGACCAGTTCATCCGCTGAACCACCTCGATGACCTCGAGCAACGCCGGGGACGACGGGTGGTCGCGCCGGGTGAAGAGCGCCACCTGACGCTCGACACCGGCGTCGTGGATGGGTACCAGCCGCACGCCGGTGAGGTTGGCGGTGGTGACTGCCAACTGGTTGGTCACCCCAACGCCGAGGCCATGGCGCACCAGCGACAGCAAGGTCTGCGGCTGGTTGGTGCGGAACACGAACTCTGGCGCGAGCCCTTTCGAGGCGAAAGCCAGGTGCGACTCGAACTGTCTGGGGCCGTCGCTCTCGCCGATCGAGATCAGTGGGAGCTCGGCCAGTTGTTCCAGCGTGACTGACTCCTTGCCGGCCAGCGCGTGGTTCTCCGGAAATACCGCGGTGAGGGGTTCGCGCCAGAGGATCTGGTGCGTCAACGACTCGTCGGTGACCAGTGGGTGCACCGGACGGATGGCGAGATCGATGTCGCCGCGGACCAGCGCGGCCTCCAGGTCGATGCTCGGGCCTTCGACGAGCAGCAGCCGGATGCTGTCCGGAAGGCGCCGTACGACCTGTGGGAAGAGCCAGGCCGCGGCGCTCGGGTAGGCGCCGAAGCGGACGTCTCCCCCGGCGGACAGGTTCTGTACGCCGCGCAGGATCTCCTCGGCCCGCGGCAGCAGTGCGCGGCCCTCGGGCGTCAGGCGCGGCGGGTGCGCACCGCGATCGAAGAGCTGTACGGCGAGGGCGCGTTCGAGATCCGCCACGTGCTCACTGATCCGCGACTGACCACGATGGACCGCCTTGGCAGCCGCCGAGAAACCGCCGTACCGGGTGACGGCGACGAAGCTGACGAGCCAGTCCATCCGGAAGCCGTACACCGCGGTGAGGTCCATGCTCGTCACGGTAGCCGGGAAGACACTGGCCGCACCGCGTGTTGGTGATGGTGTGCTCGAGGTAGCGGTGATCGGTGCGGGACAGGCGGGGCTGTCGGCCGCGTACCACCTGGTGCGGCTGGGATTCACGCCGTACGACGAGGTTGTCGTGCTCGATCAGAACCAGGGGCCTGGTGGCGCGTGGCAGCACCGGTGGGACTCGTTGACGATGCACGACGTGCACGGGATCGCGAACCTGCCGGGTGTACCGGTGCCGCCGAGTGCCGGTGCGGAGCAGGCGAACGCGTTCGTGCCGTCGTACTTCGCGGACTACGAGAAGCGCTTCGATCTCCCGGTGCTGCGGCCGGTGACGGTCGAGAGCGTGCACAACGCGGACGAAGGGTTCGCCCTCGAGACGTCCAACGGAACCTACGAGACCGCCGCGCTGGTCAATGCGACCGGGACGTGGGATCGGCCCTTCATCCCCTGGTATCCGGGGATCGAGACCTTCCGGGGCCGGCAACTGCACACCGCCGACTACCGAGGAGCCGCCGAGTTGGCCGGGCAGCACGTGCTCGTGGTCGGTGGCGGCGCCTCTGCCGTCCAGTTGCTCGCCGAGGTCTCCGAGGTCGCCACCACGACGTGGGTCACCCGCCGCCCGCCGGAATGGCGTACCGGTGAAGACTTCAGCCCGGAGTACGGGCGTCAGGTGGTGGCTCGGGTCGAGGAACGCGTCCGCGCCGGTCTCCCGCCGCGCAGCGTTGTGAGCGTGACGGGGCTGCACCTTCGTCAGCAGGAGCAGGCCGCTTGGGACCGTGGCGTCTACAGCCGGCTGCCGATGTTCTCCAAGATCACCCCGGACGGCGTCGAATGGGCCGACGGCCGCCGCGAAGCGGTGGACACGATCCTCTGGGCGACCGGCTTCCGCGCCGACCTGGCCCACCTCGCGCCGCTGCACCTCCGCGGACCGTCCGGCGGCATCCGGATGAACGGCACCGCCACCGTCGCCGACCCACGCATCCAGCTCGTCGGCTACGGACCGTCCGCCAGCACCATCGGCGCCAACCGCGCCGGCTTCACCGCCGCCCGAGCCCTCCGCGACCTCCTCAAACCACTGGCAGCCTGACCTCTGCGGCTTCGTAGCCGGTCGAGGGCTCCCGAACCACGACCGGGACGAAGAGACCGGCGACCAGGAAGACCGCTGCGGTCAGCAACCAGCCCGGCCAGCCCCAGGAGACGGCAACCGTCGTGATGACCAACGGCGCCACGAGGTCGCCGATCTGGTGGCCCATCGCATACGTGCCTTGGTACTGCCCCTGAGCCCCCGGCGGCGCCAACTCGAAGCTGATCCCCCACCCGCCGGCGGACTGGAGCATCTCGCCCACGACGTGCGCGAGCGCAGCCACGACCAGCAACCCGATCGTCAGCGCGCCGGACGTCACGTCGGTGAGCGCGAGCACCAGACAGGTGAGCGCGAGCAACAACCCGGCTCGCCGCCCGGCCCGCGCAGCGCCCGCGATCCGGTCGGTGCCGCGGGCGAGCCTGACCTGCAGCAGGACGACCGCGACCGCGTTCAGAACCAGCAGTACAGAGATCAACCAGCGGGGCGCATCGGTCGCGGTAGCGACCCAGAGCGGGATACCGACCTGCGCGAGCGCGCCATGCATGCTCAGTACGCCGTCCAGTCCGACGAACACCAGGAACCGGCGGTCCCGTACAGCGGTCAGGCCCGAGGGACCAGTTGCGGACGGCACCTGCGCGACAGCCGGCATCCCGAACCGCACCAGCCCGGCGGTCACGACGTACGTCGCCGCGTTCGCCAGCAGCGCCACGACGTACACCTCCCGCCGGTCGACGGCCAGGACCGCGCCGGCCGCCGCCATGCCGACGCCCATCCCGATGTTGGTCGCCACCCGCAGGATCGCGCGGGTCCGCACGCGTCGGCCGGGCGGTGCCAGGCCGGCGATCAACGCTCCCTTGGCGCCGCGCTGACCGGAGTCGGCGATCGCGGTCAGGCCGGCGACCACGACGTACAGCCCGAACGAGCGCACCTGGGTCAACGCAGTCATCGTCAGCGCCTGCAGGAGTAGGAACGCGACGTACGTCTGCTGGGGGCCGAGACGGTCCGCGACCACGCCGAGCGGCGTACTGGCGGCCAGGCCGATCAACGCGGCCACGGTCAGTCCGATCCCCACGTGACCGACGGAGAGGCCAACGGCCCGGGTCAGGTACAGCGCGCCGACAGCCGCGTAGATGCCGTTCCCGACGGTGTTGACCAGGGTCGCGGCGATCAGTCTCCGGACGGCGGGCGAAAGTTGGGTGGTCACAACCGCTCATCCAACAAGCCACCGGCCGCCGTACCCGGTGGATTGCCGACTTCCGTCAGCTCAGCGCAGGATGAGGGTCAGGAGATCCGTGCCCAACGTCGTCAGCGCGGTGTTGTCCAGGCGGTAGGCGACGAAGCGGCCTTGGCGTTCGGCCGTCACGAGGCCGGCTCGAGTGAGGGCGCGCAGGTGGCGGGTCACCTGGGTCGGGTGCAGGCCCCAGAGCGCGGCGATCTCGCCGGCGGTACGGGGCTCACTGGCGACGGCCCGGCAGACCTGGAGACGATCGGGAGACGCGAGCGCATCGAGGCGAGCGCGGATCTGCTGCGCAGTCGGTACGGCGGCCGCTCGCCCGTCAGCGGGATAGATCACCGTCACCGGCTCGCCAGGGATCTCACCGAGGAACAGGTGCGGCGCGATGTAGTTGCTCGGCACAAGCAACAGCGAGCGCGTCCCGACATCGATCCGCTTGCTCTGCACCTTCTGTACGACGATGTTGTCCGCGTCCCGCACCGCGATCGAACCGTCCAGCGAGCACAGCATCGCCCCGGCACCGTCGCGGATCGCCAAGTCACGATCGTGCCGCCCGCGGGCCGCCAGTGCGTCGCGCGACGAGTCCCAGACGTCCCCGAACCACTCCTGCCAACACGCGTCCAGCAGGTCGACGAAACGCCGTACGGGCTCTGCGGGATCGGTCAGCAGCGCCTCGACCAGCGCGGCAACGGACCGGCCGCGACTGCGAGCCCAGTGCAGTACGGCGTCCGTGTCGACGTGCCGGCTGCTCAACGGGCGACCACGCAACGGCCGGACCAGTTCGGCCGCCACCTCCTCCGGTGGACGCGAGCGCAGCGCGGCGACCTCGTCGGACCAGGACGGCATACCGGTCGCCGTAGAGGTGGCGAAGAACCGGGCCCGGACCGCGCGCACGGTCCACGACCACTGCGACAGCTCAGCGCGCAGGTCAGCGGACAGCGGTACCGACGCTGCCCACTCGACCCGGTCGTGGTGCGAGGGCTCGGCCAGCACGTGCAGGGCACAGCCGAGCTCGATCAGCGGCGACGCCACATGCCGGATCCGCTCTCCGTCGAGCCGACCGACCCCAGCGAGGACAGTCGGCACGCCGTCAGTCCTTCAGCTTGAACTGGAGGTCGGTATCCCAGTCGTTCATGTCCGGGACCTCACGCGGGTCGGAGCGGTAGATCTCCAGGCGCGCGACCCACTGGTCCCCGTTGGCGTCCCACTCCACGCCCTGCTCGGCGCCCCACGCCAGCAGGTCACTCGTGGCACCCAGCAGTCCGTCGGGATGGCCGTGGTACCTGACCTGCGCGTACCGGCCGGCCGGGAGTACGCCGGTGACGATCTCGCCCTCACCCGAGTGCAGGTCGTCCACCGGGAACCCGATCTCGAGCACCAGACCGGCGTCCATGTCGACCACGTCGTACTTGAAGAACGGAGCGTCGTTCGGTGCGATCTCCTTGGCCGCCAGCCAGTCGATCACCTCGCGCATCCGGTCCGCGAACGCAGCGATCCCGTTCATCGCGACCTTCCCGCGCAGCGCGACGTACGGACGCTCCCCGACTTCCACAATCTCCGGCATCGGTCCTCCCAACTCGGTTCTGGGCTCAACTTAGCGCGCGGACGGGCATCGACGCAGGACTGGCGCCGACGGCTCACTCAGCGTGTACTGAGGGCTGGGGGTGACCGCCGTGGTCAAGGTCAAGGTTGTGGTGGCTGCGCTCGCCGTGCTGGTGGCCGGGCCTGCGGACCCCGTGTTCGCCGAGCCCACGACGCCGATCACCTACAACTCCGGCACCTCCGCGACCCGGTTCACCGGTCTGGCGTTCGACACCTGTACCGCGCCGACGCTCGCCACGATGACCGCGTGGCGCGCCTCGCCGTACAAGGCGATCGGTATCTACATCGGTGGGGTCAACCGCAGCTGTGCCCAGCCACAGCTCACCGCTTCCTGGATCACGTCGGTGACCGCGATGGGCTGGCGGCTCGTCCCCATCTATCTCGGTCTCCAGGCCCCCTGCGGTACCAGGAAGTACAAGATGTCCACGACCGCGCCGAACCGGGAGGCGGCCCGCGACGCGGACGATGCGGTCGCCAAGGCCAAGGCGCTGGGCATTCTGCCGAGCAGTGCGATCTACAACGACATGGAGCACTACGACAACACCAACGCCGTCTGCCGCTCCGCCGTACTGCACTACCTGTCCGCCTGGACGACGGAGCTACACCGGCAGCGGTACGTCTCCGGCGTCTACGGTCACCAGAACTCGGGAGCGCCCGACCTCGCAGCGGCGTACAACTCCAGCTCCTACGCGCGTCCCGACGCACTGTGGATCGCGCGCTGGGACAACAACAGCTCCCTCACCAACTGGCCCACTGTGCCCAACACGTTCTGGGCGGTCGGACAGCGCGGCAAGCAGTACCGGGGCGACCACACCGAGACGTACGGCGGCGTGACCCTCAATATCGACAACGACCGCTTCGACGCACCGGTCGCCAGCGTCGCGTACCACTACAGCGTCCGTACGACGGTCCACTCGTACAGCGGACCTTCGACGGCGTACCCGGTCCGCTCCACGATCGCAGCGAACGCAGGGGTCCGCATCGTGTGCCAGACCTTCGGACCGAAGATCGGTACCACGACGGTCTGGAACAAGCTCATCGACGGCACCTACATCGCCGACTACTACACGCGCACGCCGAGCAAACCGGGGTACAGCGCACCGATCCCCGGCTGCAGCTTCCCGTTCCAGACCACCATCGACGGTCTGTCACGCCGGCACGGCCCGGGTACGTCGTACGCGAAGTACCCGGGCACGCTGCCCGTCGGCTCGCTGGCGTGGATCAGCTGCCAGCAGGCCGGTTCGAGAGTCGGTACTACGGCAGTCTGGGACCGCCTGAGTGACGGGAGCTGGGTCACCGACTACTACGTCGCCACTGCGAGCAAGACGACGTACACGGCACCGATCCGGCGCTGCTGACGCCTACTGGGCCGTTTACTGGGCCCAGGGCGGTTGGACCGCCGTCCCGTCCGCCATGTAGCCGGTGAAGCCCGCGGTGATGGCGACGTACAGCTCCGCCTTGTCCTCGCCGAGGTTGGTCAGCGAGATCGGCTCACCCGCCGGTACGACGACCGCGTCGCCCGGACCGAGTTTGTCGCCGTCCGGAGCGAGTTGGACGGTGCCACTGAGCACCATGAACACCTCGTCCCGGTCGAGCGTGTGCGGCGCGTCGCCGCCGTGCCCGGGGTCGACCGTGAGCCGCCAGGTGCACAGTCCCGCCGACCCTCGGCTGGGCGCTGCCAGCCCGGTGAACTCGACTCCCGGCCGCTGGAAGCGCGGCGCGTCGGCCGCATGTGTCACATGCATCGTTCCCCCTCGATTTAGTCAAGCTGACTTGACCAAGCCAGCTTGACTATCATGGCGGGTATGACGCACTCGGGCAAGCCTGATCTGGGCATCTTGTTACTTCTCGCGGATCAGGAGTTCGTCCGCGAACTCCGCGGACACGTGGCCGGCCTCGGGTTCGAGGACCAGGGCCGGTGGGACGGATTCGTCTTCCGGACGCTGTCCGCCGGCCCGATGACGATCAGCGGCCTGGCCGAGCGGCTCGAGATCACGAAACAGGGCGCGAGCCAGATCGTGGACGACATGGAACGCCGCGGGTACGTCGAACGCCGCCCCGACCCGTCCGACGCCCGCGCGCGTCTCCTACACCTCACCGACCGCGGCCGCGACGCACTCGCCGCGGCCCGCAAGTTCCACCAGTCCTACGAACGCCGCCTCCGCAAACGGCTCGGCGACGCGGCGATCGACACCCTGCGCGAGGTGCTGACCGAGATGGCCGGGGAGGCCCAGATCAGCACCCCACACTTCCGGGCGTTGATGTTCTAGCTGAAGTACTGCGGGAACAGGTCGTGGGTGGGCCAGGTCTTCACGCCGTTGGCCGCGGTCCACATGGCGGCGTCAATGTCGCCGTACGACTTGCCACTCGCGTCGTCGCGGCGGTTGAAGAGGGCGGCCCAGCTCAGCCCACCGCTCGTCCGGACCAGCAGCGTGTAGGTGCCGGGCATGCTGCCGGTGTGCCAGGTGTTGCGCCCCGTGCCGCCGGTGACCGGGCGGATCTGCCAGCCGAGGCCGTAGTACCAGCCATCGGAGTTCACGCCGGTCGACGGCTTCGACCAGACGCGGCCGAGCGACGTACTGTTCAGGACGCTCGACGGCGCGTCGAACATCTTCGCCCAGCGCACCAGGTCCGGGGCGCTCGCGATCCAGCCGCCGTTCGCGTCCTGGATCCGCATGCTGAACGTCCCGTACGGCGCCGGCACCTTCTTCCCCGACATGTCGAGCACGGTCGGCCCGGAGTACTGCGACTCGTACGAGGTCTCGCCGCTGTGCTTCGCGATCGAGTAGCCGAGCGCCATCCGCTTGATCTTCAACGGCGCGAGCAGTTTCTGCTGCACGTACTGCTCGTAGCTCAGCCCGCTGACCTTCTCGATCACCCGGCCGGCGAGCGTGTAGCCGAAGTTCGAGTACGCGTACTTCGCGCCCGGGTTGAAGTCGAGCTTCTGGCCGGCCATGTACTTGATCACGTCGGCCTGGTGCAGCTCCATCGGTACGCCGAGCGTCCGGGAGATCGTGGCGTCCTTCCACTCCGGGTCGCCGGACACGTCCCGGTCCCAGCCGCCGATGTGCTGCAGCACCTTCCACAACGTGATCTGCGACCAGCGCGGGTCCCGCGTCAGCCCGGTCGCCGGCGTGATGTCGATGATGTTCGCGACCGGTGTCGACAGGCTCACCTTGCCGTCCTGCGCGAGCTTCACGATCGCGGCCGCGGTGAGCGACTTCGACAGGCTCGCGATCCGGAACAGCGAGGTCGGCTGCACGGTCAGCGCGGTCGACGTACTGTAGCCGCGGGCAAGCACCAGGCGGCCCTTGTACGTCACGGCGACCTGGCCGCCCGTGATGCCACGGGCCTGCATGAACGACTTCATCTGGCTGTCGAACCCGGCCAGCGAGGACACCGCCGTACCCGTCGTCTTCCAGGTGGCCGCCGCATCAGCCGGCCGGCCGATCAGATAACCGGCCCCGGTACCGACCGCAGCGGTAGCACCAGTAGCAACAGCCAACTTCCCCAAACTCCGCCGCGACAACTCCACGAACGTCTTCTCCTTCAACTCCAACGCAGGGGGCACCTAACCCGGAAAGTCTTTCACCCAAGAGGTCTACTCCGCCGCACAGAACCAACCCGTCTCAGCTCAACCGGCTCACAAGACACGGCTGGGCTCGCGGGTGGCGTGGTCGGGCGTGGTCGGGTTCGCGGGGTGGGCGGCGACCGTGTGCTGGTAGCTCTCGTCCGACCTGAGCCGAGGGACTCAGATGGTTGCGAAGCACGGTGGCCCGGTGTCGGACTCGGTGCCGCTGCGCTCACCCCAAACAGCGAACCGAGCCGCGGCACTGAGGGTAGCTCCGTCAGCCTTCCAACGGCCGGCCCGCGGAGCGGCCAAATCTGCGTCGCCCCAAGGACCGCCTGTCGACCCGCGAGAGTCGAACGGCGTGGTGCAGTTGCCGACCGCCGAATCACAGCCGGCGGCACGCACACCAGCAGACCGGGCAGGATCCGCATCTCCAGCTTGGGTGCGAGCCGCGCCAGGAGGTCGGGCCGCGCGCACACCAGCAGGTCGGGTGGGGTCTGGGCCTGCAGGTTGGGCAGGGACTGCAGGTGATCGGGTGGCCCAGGTGGGGCGGGTTAGGTGAGCTTGGCCGTTGGTGATGGTGATGGTCCAGCGGCCGGCGTGGAGGTCGACGTGGTGGCGGCGACAGAGCAGGGCGAGGTTGGTGAGGGCGGTGACGCCGCCGTCGAGCCAGGGGATCAGGTGGTGGGCATCGCACATCACCGGCGGTGCAGCACACACTACGCAGCCGCGGTCGCGGGCGTTCAGCGCGTGCCGCATCGCCTTGGTGACCAGGCGTTCGCGGCGACCGACGTCCAGGGGCTCGGAGTTCGAACCCAGGACCATCGGGATGACGTTCGCATCGCACGCCAAGCGACGGATGACCGCAGCGGACAGGGCATCGCCGTACACCGTCTGACCGGTGGCATGAGCCGTGGCGGTCGCGGCGGCGGTGGCGGTCGCGGACTTGAGGTCGTCGAGGTCGATGGTGACGGTGATGTTCGCCTTGGCGCCGTGCCCGGGCACCTGCCCGGGAGTAGCCGTGTTGGTGTCCCAGGCGTTGGCGGCGATGGTGAGCGCCGTGGTGAGGGCGTCGGCCTGGCGTTTGTCGCGCGAGCGGGGGTCGTGTTCGCCGTCGACGGTCTTGTGGGGGCGGGCACCGGCATGGACGACGGCACGCAGGAGTTCGGCATTCTCGTTGGCCAGGTAGCCTCTGAACTTCACGCCGTTCTCAGCCGCGGCCAGAGTCAGCGACTCGCGGGCGTACGCCTTCTGCTCTGCAGGCTCCGGACCATCCGCGTCGAGCAGGTCGCAGAGCTGCTTGGCCGCGGACCGCAGCTCCTTCGGAGCAAGATGAGCGGCCAGCGACACCAGTTGGGCCTCGGCGATATCCAGGTCCTCCACCGGCACCCGCGAACGGACCCGCTCGAGCTCGGCCACGATCGCCGCCGCCTGTGCGGTCTGCATCGGCAGCACCATTCCGTCGGACTCGATCCCCGCGGTGAGCGCGGCATCGACAGCCGCGTACTTCGGCAGTGCGCGAGCCAGCCGCACGTCCCGCCACGCCTCCGACCGGTCCCGCCGATGCCGGAACGCCAGCAACTCGGCCGTGTCCCGCGCACCGACCTCCTGCGCGTAACCGCTCTCCTCCACCCGCGCGACAACCTGCAACCGAATCCCCTGCAACCGGATGATCTCCGCGTCCAGCTCATCGAGCGCAGGCAGCAGCTCATGGTTGCCCAACGCAACCACCGACCGCCCACCGAAAACATCCATACCGAAAACCCTACTCACCACCACCGACAGTTCTCCCACGAATCCCTTGTTTTCCAGGCGATCTCGAAAGATTCATCCCCGCCGCGGGTGTAGCGCAAGACTGGTGCGCCAGCCAGCGGTGGCGCTGGGGTGGTGGCGTTGGGGTGGTGTGTTAGTCGACCACCGTGGCGTAGGAGATGACGCCGCGGCGGATCTGGTCGACCACGGCGCGGGCCGTGCTGCGCAGCGGCGTCGCCCCGGCGGCGTCGGCGATCTGCTCGGTGAGGTCGATGAGCTGCTTCACCCAGCGGACGAAGTCACCAGCGGCCAGATCCGACTCGTACAGCACCTCTGCCAGCGAAGCACCCGACGCCCACCGGAACGCGGGCCAGCAGAAGTTCAGGTCCATCGACCGCAGGAAGTCGACCCGCATGTCCCGCTCCAGCGCCGACAGGTCCCGCCAGATCGACCCCATCTTCTCCAGCGCCAGCCGTACGTCGCCCCGCGGCAACCGCGGTGACGTCGGCTCGTCCTTCGACCGCGACTCGTAGACCAATGCGGCCAGGCACGCGGCCAGCTCGGGCACGGTGAGATCGTCGAAGACACCCTGCCGCAGGCACTCGGCCGCGACCAGGTCGAGCTCGGTGTAGATCCGCGCCAGCCGGTCGCCGGCCTCGGTCGTCTTGTCGCCGTCCAGGTAGTGCAGCGCGTCCAGCACCTGGCAGACCCGGTCGAACTGGCGGGCGATCGTGTTCGTCCGCTGCTCGATCTTCCGCTGCACGTCACGGTTCTCCCGGTCGAGCCGGAAGTACCGCTCCGCCCAGCGGGCGTGGTCCTCGCGATCCGAACACCCGTGGCACGGGTGCGCACGCAACTGCGCCCGCATCTCCTGCAGCTCCGGGTCGTCCGCGTGGCTGACGACATCCTTGCCACGGGCCCGTGACGGCGGTCCGTCCTCACCCAGGAGATCGGTCCGGGTCCGCAGTACCTGGGCCAGCTCGCGGCGCTGCTGCGGGTTGCGTGGGTTGAACTTCTTCGGGATCCGCAGCACGCCGATCGCCTCGACCGGGGTCGGGAAGTCGACCATCGACAGCTTGCGCACCTGCCGGTCCAACGTCAGCACAGTCGGCCGCGGCCCTTCGCGCTCGGACCGCATCCCCGGGTCGAGCACCAGCGCCCAGCCCGCACTACGGCCGGCGGGGATCCGGATGATGTCGCCGGTGTGCAGCTTCTCGATCGACTCCTGCGCCTCGACCCGGCGGTCGAGCTTGCGCCGCTTCGAACCCGACGCCTCCCGCTCACCGATCCGCCGGCGCAGATCGGCGTACTCAAGGAAATCGCCGAGGTGGCAGTCGATCGACTCCTTGTACCCCTCGAGCGCCTCGGTGTTGCGCTGCACCTGCCGCGCCAGCCCGACCACGGCCTGGTCGGACTGGAACTGCGCGAACGACAGCTCGAGCATGTCCCGCGCCCGAGTCCGCCCGACCTGGCGGACCAGGTTGACGGCCATGTTGTACGACGGGGAGAACGACGACCGCAGCGGATACGTCCGGGTGCTCGCCAGGCCGGCGACCTCCCGCGGGTCGAACCCGGGCTGCCAGAGCACGACCGCGTGCCCCTCGACGTCGATCCCGCGCCGCCCGGCGCGCCCGGTGAGCTGGGTGTACTCCCCCGGCGTGATGTCGACGTGCGCCTCACCGTTCCACTTGGACAGCTTCTCCAGGACGACGGTGCGCGCCGGCATGTTGATGCCCAGGGCAAGCGTCTCGGTGGCGAACACGACCTTGATCAGGCCGCGCGCGAACAGCTCCTCGACGACCTCCTTGAACGCCGCCAGCATGCCCGCGTGGTGCGCCGCGATGCCGCGGCTGAGCGCCTCGGCGAAGTCGTGGTACCCGAGCACGCCGAGGTCCTCGTCCGGCAGGTCGGCGGTCCGCTCCGCGACCACCCGCTTGATCTCGTCCCGCTCGGACGGCTTGGTCAGCCGCAGCCCGGACCGCAGGCACTGCACGACCGCGTCCTCACAGCCCTTGCGGGAGAAGATGAAGAAGATCGCCGGCAGCAACGCACCGGCGTCCAGCTCCTCCACCACATCCGACCGGTACGGCGTGAAGTGGCTCTTCGAGGGCCGGCCCTTCGGGAGGTCGCGACGGCGTCGCGGCTTGCGCGAGTCGTCGCGGAAGATCCGGTTGTCGTCCCGCGCGATCCGCACCAGCTGCGGATTCACCAGATCCCTGAGGTCGGCCTTCGCGGCCGCCTTCGCCGGGTTACCGGACTTGGCCGGTTTCGCGGGAACGCCGACCCGAGCGGTCGGCGCCTCACCAGCGAACAGATCGTGCAGCCGCTTCCCGACCATCACGTGCTGGAACAGCGGCACCGGCCGCTTCTCCTCCAGGACGACCACGGTGTTGCCGCGGACCGTCTCCAGCCAGTCGCCGAACTCCTCGGCGTTGCTGACGGTCGCCGACAGCGAGACCACGCTCACCGAGTCCGGCAGGTGGATCAGCACCTCTTCCCAGACCGCGCCGCGGGACCGGTCGGCCAGGTAGTGCACCTCGTCCATCACGACGTACGACAGGCCGAGCAGGGTGCTGGATCCGGCGTACAGCATGTTGCGGAGCACCTCGGTCGTCATGACGACGATCGGGGCCTCGGAGTTGACCGAGTTGTCACCGGTGAGCAGGCCGACCTTGTCCGAGCCGTAGCGGCTGACGAGGTCGGCGTACTTCTGGTTGCTGAGCGCCTTGATCGGAGTGGTGTAGAAGCACTTCTGGCCGCGCTGCAGGGCCAGGTGGACGGCGAACTCGCCGACCAGCGTCTTCCCGGATCCGGTGGGCGCTGCGACCAGCACCTGGTGACCGTCCTCGAGGGCGGCACAGGCGCGGAGCTGGAACTCGTCCAGCTCGAAGTCGTAGAGCCCCCGGAATTCCTTCACGGCGGGATGCTCCTGGTCCGAGCGGAAGGTGGCGTACTTCTCGGACGGAGTGCTCATGCCCCCAATCTATGCGACGCCACCTACAGTTTTGTCGCGCAGGCGGTTCTGGATGAACGTCGCGGCGTGGTCGAGCGCCTCGTCGGCCTCCGGCATCAGGCCGGCGAAGTACTGGTACACATGCGGCGCGCCCGCCACCACGTCAAGGCTGACGTCCACCTCTTGCTCCGCGGCGCGGGCCACCAGGCGGAGCGAGTCGTCGAGCAGCACCTCCGCCGTACCGACCTGGACGAGCAGTGGCGGCAGGCCTTTCAGGTCCGCGAGGACCGGACTGGCGAGCTCGTTCCGCGGATCCGCCCCACCGAGGTACAGCTCGGCGGACTCCGCCATTTGCGGGCGGCTGAACAGCGGGTCGAAGTCGCCGCGCGCGTCGATACTCGGACCGGTCAGCGCGACATCGGTCCACGGCGAGAACAGCACCACACCGGCAGGCTGCGGCAGCCCTTCCGCCCGGGCCGCGAGCAGCGTCGCAAGCGCAAGCCCACCACCGGCCGAATCACCGGCGATCACCACAGTCTGGCCGCTCTCGACCAACTCCCGGTACGCCGCCAGCGCGTCATGGATCCCCGCCGGGAACGGGTGCTCAGGCGCCAGCCGGTACTCCAGCGAGACCGCGGGAACGCCACTCCGCCGGGACAACGGCGCCGCCAGGTTCGCACCGGTCCGCGCCGAGCCGATCACGTACCCGCCACCGTGCAGGTACAGGATCACGCCGACCTGATCCGCGCCCTCGACCTTCACGTCCAGCGCCGGTACGCCGCCCAGCGTCCGCTCGGCCAGCGTCACGTCGTCGCCGAGCGGTCGGCTGGCGAACAGAGCATCGAACTCGGCCCGCTGCTCCTCCGGCGACCGGCCGATCTCGCCCTTCTGCATCATGCCGCGTGCTGCTTCGCGTTCTTCAGCGCTCATGGGTCCGTCTCCTGGTGATAGATTCCGAGGAATATAGTTCTCACCAACTACATTCCGAGGAATCTAATTCCCGTGACTGATCTCACAGCATTGTTCACGGATCTGGTCCGCCTGGAAACACGGCTCTACAACGTCCTCGACGTCCGGCTGAAGGCTGAGCACGAGCTCCCGCTCGGGCAGTTCGAGTTCCTGCGCTTCATCGACGCCCACGGGACGACCCGGGTCTTCGACATCGCCCGCGAGATGGCGATCACGGTCGGCGCCACCAGCAAGGCCGTGGACCGGCTCGAGTCCGCCGGGCGCGTCCGGCGTACCGCGAATCCCGACGACCGGCGGTCCTCGCTGGTCGCCCTCACCGACGAGGGCGAACGCGTCCTGAACGCCGCGAAGCCCACCGTCGAGGCGGAACTGCGGACATGGGTCGGCTCGGTGCTGCCCGCGCCGGTTCTCGACCAGCTCGCCACGTCACTGTCGATGCTGCGACAGCACGCGGAAGCCGATCACCGGACGGACCGCACCGAGCCGAAGGTCACGCCGTGAGCGATCCTCAGCCGATGTGGAACGGGTCGCCGTAGACCTTCCAGTCCAGCGGGGTGTTGAGGTTGAAGTTGCCGTTGCGGAGGAAGACGCGCTGCGCGGTGTCGACGCGGCTGGTGTCGCTGTGCGCCTCCTCCTGCTTCATCGCCCAGACCCGCGCGTCCAGGAAGGCGTTCAGGTACGTCGTCTCGTTGCCACCCTGCGACGGCGGCTTGGCCTTGCCCAGCGCGCGCTTGCGGATCCCACCGAAGCTGGTCGCGTCGTCGCCGTCACCGTGCATGACGATCGCGTCGTAGTAGCAGAACTGTCCGAGGGTGCCGATCCCGTCGGCCTTGCCCTGCTTGACGGCCGGGTTGAAGTACACCCGGTCGCGCTCGTCGTTCTGGCAGCCCTGGAACGCCGAGGCCTTCGCCGCGGTCTGCCAGTCCTTGGTGAAGTTCGGATCCAGGCCCTGGTGCGAGTCGCTGCCGTTCACCTTCCGCAGCGCCGGCAGGTACTTCTCCAGCACGTTGCCCGGCTTGCGGTCCGAGTACAGCTCGACCAGGTCGAGCATGTCGCCGGTGCCCGAGCAGAACCCGATGATGCCCGCGGTGTAGCCGCGGCCGTCGTCGATGTCCTCGATGTACTTGTACTGCGCCTTCCAGTCCAGCGACGAGTTCTCCGCGCTGCAGACGATCTGCATCGCGATCTCCTTCTTCGCGGGATCGTCGAGCCCGGTCGCCTTGAGCTGACCCGGCACTACGGCGGCGGCGGCGGCGTCGGCGGACGGCGCGTACCGCGCGACGGCGAGGCCGGCGGCCGGAACGGTGGCCAGCGACAGGCCGAGCAGCAGGGCGGACCGGCGGGTGGGGCGGTTCTCCATGGGTGTCCTCCGAGGGGCGTCCGAGGAATAAACTGTTAGGAAGCTTTCCTATCAGACCAAGCCCGGAGATGAGAACAGCTCGGACTGTTACGGTTTCCGCTCAGCCGAAGACGGTCAGTGCCGCCGGAGCGATCCCGACCTCGACCGGCAGCGCCCCGAGCACCTCGCCGTCGGCGTACGCCGTGATCCCCGGCGACTCGATCCGGACCGAGCTGCCGCGCAGCGTGCGGACCCGGGGATGACCGACATGGGTGCCCTTGGACAGCTTCGGGAACAGCTGCAGCAGGGTCAGCCGGGACACCGGCTCGATGATCGTCACGTCCAGCAGGCCGTCGTCGATCTCGGCGCCGGCGCAGATCTGCAGTCCCCCGCCGTACGTCGGCCCGGTGCCGACCGCGACGAGCATGGCCTTGGTCTCGATGACCTGGCCGTCCACCGTCACGACGTACTCGAGCGGGGTGAACGTGCGGAGCTCAGCGAGGGTCGCGACCGTGTAGCGGGAGCTGCCCTTGGGCCAACTCATCGCGTTCGCGCGCTTGTTGACGAGCGAGTCGAAGCCGCCGGCCACGACGGTCGTGATGAACCGGTCCTTCGCGACCGCCAGGTCGACCGCCCGGGTCCTCCCCGCCACGATCAGATCGGCCGCCGCCACGGGGTCCTTCAGCGGTACGCCGATCCCGCGGGCGAAGTCGTTGCCGGTGCCGGCCGGGATGACACCGAACGGCATCCCGGAGTTCGCCAGCACCTGGGCGCCGAGGTGGACAGTGCCGTCGCCACCGATCAGCGCGACCGCGTCCGCACCGGACGCGACCACCTCGGCCGAGATCCGGCCGACGTCGTCCGCACACGTCGTCGCGTGCACGTCGACGACCAGGCCGGCGCCGGCGAGCCGCTCGCGGACCACCGGCGCGATCCGCGCACCACGACCCCTACCGCTGGTGGGGTTGACCACCAGCGCGACACGTCTACTCACTAGTCGGCCAGGAGCTCGTCGCTGCGGACCTTGCGACGCTTGTCGTTGATCCGCGAGATGATCTCGGCCGCGAAGAACAACACGCACATGGGGATCGCCAGCAGACACATCGTGAACGGGTCACCCGACGGGGTCGCGACGGCCGCGAACACGAAGATCACCAGGATGATGTACGGCCGGAACTTCGCGAGCGCCGCCGCCGGCACCACACCGACCATGTTCAGCAGCACGACCACCAACGGGATCAGGAACGCGACACCGAACACCAGCATCGTCCGGATCACGAAGTCCAGGTACGTCGGCAGCTCGATCAGGTTCTGGATGTCGAGCGGCGTGAAGCTGATCAGGATCGCGATGCCCTTCGGCAGCGTCCAGTACGCGACCGCCATGCCGGCGGCGAACAACGGCGCCGCGATGCCCGAGAAGATGTAGGCCCACTTGCGCTCGTTACGGTGCAGACCGGGCGCGACGAACGCCCACAGCTGGTACAGCCAGACCGGGCTGGCGAGCACCAGACCGAACAACGCCGAGATCTTGATCCGGAACGTCAGCGCGTCACCCACACCGGGGAACGTCAGGATCGGCTCCTTGCCCTGCTCCCGGGCGATGTCGCCGACGCTGGTGTGGAACGGCTGGGTCAGGAACTTGAACGCGTCGTTGTAGAAGATCCAGCCGATCACGGTGCACACCACGATCGCGAGCACACTGAAGAGCAGCCGGTTCCGGAGCTCGACAATGTGCTCGCGCAGGGTCATCCGACCCTCTGGGTCCCTCGGGTGGCGGTCCTTCTCCTTCCGCCGCCCGAACTTCACCATTGACACGAGTGGGGCGTTCTACTCAGTTGGCCGTGTGCGTCGGCGGCAGACCGTCGCCCGGCGCCTGGTTCGCCTGCGGCTGGGCCTGCTGGGCCTGCTGCGGGGCCGCCTGCTGCGCCGGAGGCTGGGAGGCGTTCTCGGTCAGCTCGCCGTCCTTCTTCTTGGGGCCGACCTCCTCTTCCCAGATCTTCTTCGACTTGCCGAGCTGCTTCACCAGCGCCGGCAGCTTGGCCGAACCGAACAGCAGCACGACGATCGCGAGGATGACGAGCCACTCTGCGCCTTGGGGCATACCGAGGAGCGGTGCTGCCATGTCGATCTCCCTTTCCCATCAACATCAACTCGGGACTCGAGCCTGAGTTCGTGGCCGAATACTACGCCGGGTTTCAGCCGTCCTCACGGGTCTGTCCAGACCCGGCCGTGGACTGCGCTGCCTCCAGCTTGGACTGGGCGGCGACCAACTCACGCGTCAGTGCCTTGCCCTGGCCCCACAACCTGATCCCGAGCAGGGCGAGGACCAGGAGCCACACCGCCACCACCGCGAGGAAGAGCAGGAACCAGTACATACCCAGGAGCCTAACCCGATCTGGCCCGGGACCCACGTCCTGCGGTGGGTCTCGGTGGACAACGGTGTCGGAACGTGATGGTAAAACCGAGTGTCTCGCAGGGTGGAACCCCGCGCGTGATGAGCTGTCCTGAGCGTGGTTTCGGATGGTTCTGGATGGTTGTCTGGCGAGGCGAGGGGTCGCGGATGGTGCGGATCGGGATCGAGGAGCGGCGTACGCGGCTCGGGCGGCGGCACCGGCTCGGAGCGGGCTGCCAGGCGGCGGACCCGGTCGAGGCGGCCGCGGCGATGGTCGCGCTGCACGCCACCGATCCGGCCACGGTGCATCTCAGCGTCGCCGCCCGCGTTCCGGGGAGTGACGTCGCGGGCACGGAGCGTGCGCTGTACGACGATCGCTCGCTGATCCGGATGCTCGGCATGCGGCGGACCGTGTTCGTCGTACCGACGCCGTTCGCGCCGGTCGTGCAAGCGGCGTGTACGGACGACATCGCGGTGAAGCAGCGGAAGTTGCTGGTCAAGCATCTGGGTGAGGCAGGCGTCGCCGAGGACGCGGACGCCTGCGGGCGCTGGCTCGCCGCGGTCGAGGAGTCGACGGCGACCGCGCTGGCGCTGCGTGGGTCGGCGACGGCGCAGGAGCTGTCCGCCGACGAACCCCGGCTGCGGACGCGGTTGAACATGGCGGCTGGGAAGTCGTACGCCGCTCAGCCGTACGTGACGAGTCGCGTGTTGTTCCAGCTGTCCGCCGAGGGGCGGATCGTGCGCGGACGCCCGCTGGGGACGTGGTTGAGCGGGCAGCACCAGTGGTCGCCCGCAGCGGACTGGTTGCCTGAGGGCCCCCGCGACAAGCCCGCCGCCGAGGACGCTCGGGTGACGCTCGCGCGCGCCTGGCTGACGTCGTTCGGGCCGGGCACGCTGGCCGATCTGCAGTGGTGGGCGGGCTGGACTCTCGGTCAGACGAAGAAGGCCCTCGCGGCGGTGGAGGCCGTCGCGGTGGACCTCGACGACGGCCAGGTCGGCTACGTCCTCCCGGGCGACGAGGCTCCCGAGGTCGAGGTCGACCCGTGGGTCGCGTTCCTTCCCGGTCTGGACCCGACGCCGATGGGCTGGAAGGAGCGTGAATGGTTCCTCGGCCCGCACAAGTCCAAGCTCTTCGACACCACCGGCAATGTCGGCCCCACCATCTGGTCCAACGGCCAGATCATCGGCGCCTGGGGCCAACCGGAATCCGGCGAGGTCCGCTTCCAACTCCTGGAAGACGTCGGCGCCGGCGTCACAGAGCGCGTCGAGACCGAAGCCGAGCGCTGGACCGCCTGGCTGGCGGGCGTCCGCGTCACACCCCGCTTCCGGTCGCCCCTCGAGAAACTCCTCAGCCAGGGCTGAGCTGATCGTCGTACGCCGAGAGCGCTTCGCGGGCCGTGGCGGCGATCTGAGTGGTGAGGTCGGGCGGGTCCAGGACCGTGGCGGCGCCGCCCAGGCGGAGGACGAGGCGTTGCAGCCAGGCGGTGTCGGCCACCCGGAGCTTGACGATCAGGGAGTTGTCGGGCCCCTCTTCGACGGACTCGTTCGGGTAGTACTCGGCGACCCAACGGGCCGGAGGCGCCAGCATGAGCGTGGCGAGGAGGTCCTGTTCGGACGGCTGGAACATGCCGTTCGACAGGTCGCGAGGCGTTGCCTCGGGCGGCGGCTCACTCGGCAGGTCCAGCAGCTTGACGGCCGCGATCCGGTCCAGACGGAACAGCCGCACGTCTTCGGCCAGCCGGCACCACGCTTCCAGGTACGTGCGGCCTTCCGAGACGACGAGTCGCATCGGATCGACGTCCCGCTCGGTGGTCTCGTCGCGCGAGGGCACGTCGTACGTCAGGTGCAACCGCTGCTTCGAGGCCAGTCCGCGGTTGACGATCGCCGCGATCTCCGGCGCCGCCGGCTCGACGTGGACGTGGGCGGCGGCACCCTCGCTGGCCGCGGCAGCCTCACCGGCCGCGGACTCCAGCTTGGCGATCGCTCGGTCCACCGCGTCGCGGTCCGGGCCGGCGGTCACCTCGCGCAGCGTCCGGAGCGCGGTCAGCAGCGCGAGCGCCTCCGCGGCGGCCAGCCGCAGCGGGCGCGCCAGGTAGTCAGCGTTGTTGATGTGGATGACCCCGTCACCCTCGGCCGCCTCGATGTCGATCTCGATCAGATCGCCCATCTGCGCACCCGGCAGCCCGCAGAACCACAGCACCTTCAGGTCCGCGATGATCTGCCGCGGCCGGACGCCGAACTCCTTCGCGACGTCGTCGACCCGGGCACCGTCGTTCTCCCGCAGGTACGGCACCAGAGCCAGCAGCCGCTGCACCTGGTCACGCGCGTTGCTCATGCCCCCGCCACCGTCCGCAACCGCCAGAGAACTCCGTCCAGGACGTCCCCAGGCCCCTCGACCACCGCATCAGGTCCGTACGACGCGATCTCCTCGGCCAGCACCGAGGAGTCGGCGTACGGGACGTGCAGCAGGTCCCAGCCGTCCTCGTAGGGCTCGATCGCGTTCGCGCGCCGCCGCAGGCTCACACACGAACCGGTCCGCGCCCGCACCTTCGCCTCGGACGTCGGACGCGGCGGAGCGAGCTCCGTCACCAGCGAGCGCAGGTCCGTCCCCTCAGGCACGGTGAACGCGCCTGGCTCCCCCACCGTCTTCACAGCGCCGCCGATGCGCGACAGGCGGAACATGCGGGTCGCCTGACGGTCCCTGTCCCGACCGACGACGTACCAGCGGCCGTGCCAGGAGACGATGCCCCAGGGCTCGAGGGTCCGCGTGGCGGGCTCCGATGCACCGCTCCGCAGGTGCTGGAAGCGCACGGCCTGTCGCGCGACGACAGCGGCCCAGAGCGGGTCGAAGGACGGTTCTGACGCGCCGACGTGCGGCTCGATGGCACTCAGTGCGGACTGGTCCGTCTGGATGCCGGCTGCCTTCAGCTTCAGCACCGCCGACGTGGTCGCCTCGGACAGGCCGGCGTGCTGCCAGACCCGCGCGGCCACACCGAGCACGGCGGCCTCGTCCGGCTCCAGGTGGACCTCGGGGAGCTCGAAGACGTCGCGGCGGATCCGGTACCCGACCTCGTCGGAGAAGAACTTGTCGATGGTGCCCATCTCGATCGGGATGCCGAGGTCGCGCAGCTCGTCCTTGTCCCGCTCGAACATCTTCTCGAAGGCGTCGTCGGTCTGGCCCGCGTACCCCTCGACGACCTCGCGGATCCGCTCCTTGGTCACGTAGGTGCGCGCGACCAGGAGGCAGATGACCACATTGAGCAGTCGCTCACTCTTCCGCGCCGACACCCGACCACCTTACGGCCTGCAGGCGTCCAAAACCCGCCTTTCCACACCGAAACTTCGAACACCGGTTCGACCCGATAATCTCTGGCTGTGATTCGGTGGCGCGATGGTGTGGTGACTGCGGTCGGGCGGAGCTGGGCCGGGGCGGTCGAACTGACAGTGATGGTCGGGGAACAGGCTGTGCGTGCACTGGCCTACCCGGACCTGGTTGGTACGCCGGTGACCGGTGACCGGGTGCTGCTCAACGTCGGCGCTCTGGACCGCGGTCTCGGGACAGGCGGGTACGCGCTCGTGGTCGCCGTACCGGATCGGCTGCCGGAGGACCCGCCCGAGCACGGGCACCTGGTGAAGGCGCGCTACACGCCGCTGCAGGCGATGGTGCTGGGCGCCGACGAGCAGGACTCCCCCGACCACGACGTACTCCGTGACGCCGACGACCTCTTCGGTACGCCGGTGGTCGTGGCGGACCTGCATTCCGCGCTCCCGGCGGTGCTGGCGGGCGTTTTCGAGGCTCGGCCGACCACGCGGGTCGTTTACGTGATGACAGACGGCGGTGCGCTCCCGCTGGCGTTCTCCCGCAACGTGGCGACGCTGCGGGACGCCGGCTGGCTCAGCGGCACGGTGACCGTCGGGCAGGCGTACGGCGGCGACAAGGAGGCGGTGACTGTCCACACCGGCCTGCTGACTGCTGTACAGGTCCAGTCCGCCGAGTTGGTCGTCATCACCCAAGGCCCGGGCAATCTGGGTACGGGAACGCGCTGGGGCTTCTCCGGCGTGCAATCAGGTGAGGCGGTCAACGCGACCGGCACACTGGGCGGCCGAGCCGTCGCGTCACTCCGCATCTCCGAGGCCGACCCGCGACCGCGCCACCGCGGCATCTCGCACCACAGCCTGACCGCGTACGGCCGAGTGGCGCTCCAGCCGGCGGATGTCGTCGTACCGGATCTCGCGGGCGATTTCGGCGACGCGGTCCGCGATGCGGCCGAGCCGCTGAAGGCGCTGCACCGGGTGGTGCGGGTCGGCGTCGAAGGGCTGTACGACGCGCTGCGGGAGGCGCCCGTCAAGCTGTCCACGATGGGCCGCAGCCTCGACCAGGACCGCGCGTATTTCGAAGCCGCCGCAGCAGCAGGTCGGCACGCGGCCCGCCTGATCGACGTACCGTGATCATCACCCCGGCGAGCTTCCCGACGCCGGATCTGATCAAGGTCACCAACAATCCGGCGCAGTGGGACCAGCAGGGCACGTTCGCCACGTTCCAGGCCGCGGCGGCCAACGAATCGCTCGCCTGGCTCGGGGACCGGATGGATGCCGCGACGACGGGTGTCGAGCGGACGGCGGCCTTCGTCCAGCTGTACCGGAACCTGGCCGAGTGGCGGTTCCAGCTCGCCCACCATGAGGGCGGCCGGAGCCCGCAGTCCGAACTCGAGCAGTACCACCGAACGATCGACCCGACGGACCCGCGGCTGAGCGTCTACGGTGCCGGGCTGCGCGGTGAGGGTGGCGGTGTGATCGATTTCGGGTCCCGCAAGCTCACCGAAGGTGTGCCGACGCCGGGAAGCCGCATGTCGGTCCGGATCGGCGCGATCATCCAGGCCCGGTTCGACGCGGAGGCGCCGAACAGCCAGGTGCTGCAGAACCGGGTCGTCGCACCGGACGGCCGGATCGTCAACGGGAACCTCCTGCTGCGCGACGAGGCGGCGGCGAACTCGCGCGGCGTACCGTTCGCGCTCGAAGGCCTGTACGTCACGCAGACCGGCGACCAGGCAGACCGGCACGCGTTGCAGCGGGAAGCGTTCGAACTGCTCGCGCAACTGGAGGAACGGCGGGCTGCCGGGATACCGCCGGATCCCGACGCCCGGCAGGCGTTCGTCCAGGCGGAGTACTTCCTGTACCAAGGCCCCGAGTACGAGCGCGGCGGCGACGCGATGATCCGTACCTTGCTGGTGACCGCCCACGCGCGCGTGTTCGGCGAAGCGCTGCGATTGCCGCAGGACATCGACGTGATGGCGCACGCGATGAGCCAGCAGGACTTCACGGAGTACGCCGTCAGCGCCTCCTCGCTGGTGACCTCAGGCAACTATCCGGCCGTTGCCCAGCACGCCGCGGCGGTGCAGGCCAGACGCCCGTCGCCGGGCGTGGCGCGCGGCTGAACGGTGGATCCAGGTCCACCTGGATCGGGGTCGCAGCACTCCTGATCGGGAGCGGTCGTGCGGCGACAGTAGGTGGTATGAACAGCACCAAGCACCGCGAGCTCACGATTCACGACGTCGCCCGGCCGCAGCCCCCGCTCGCCGTGCGCGGCGCGACCACGCTGTGGTTCACGGCAGTCGGTGCGGGTGTCGCCGAGTCCGTTCTCGGTGTCCTCGGCGCGATCTCCGACGGTACGTCGATCCTCGGCCTGCTCGTCCAGATCGCCTTCCGCGCGATCGTGTACGGCGGCCTGTTCGTCGTCATCGACCGCTATTTCCGCCCGGGTGTGGGCTGGTCCCGCTGGCTCCTCACGGGTCTGCTCGGCACGGTCGGTATCGCGTCCCTGCTGGTCGGGCCGATCGACTGGCTCTGGCACAACGGCGACTTCGGCACGCTGGACTGGTCCGCGTCGTTCATCGCGTTCGCCGCGATCCGCTGCGCACATGTCACCGCGGTGATCAGCGCGATCGTGCTCAGTTTCCACCCCGACGCGAACCGGTGGTTCAGCCGCCGCGCGGTCCGCCGTACCCACTGAACGGGACGCTCTGGCCCCGGGGCATCGGTAGGGTTGTCCGACCGAATCGAGGCCTTGGGGGCGTTGCGGATGCGGTTCTCGGTGCTCGGCCCGTTCGCGGTCACCGACGACGCGGGCGCGGCCATCGCGATCCGGTCGGGGATGCAGCGCCGGCTATTGGCGATCCTGCTCACCGCGCCAGGCCGGACAGCGACCGTCGACCGGCTCGTCGACGAACTCTGGGACGGCCGGCCACCGGCGGCACCGGAGAACAACCTGCAGGTCCACATCCACCGGCTGCGGCGGGTGCTGGGTGAGGACCGGATCACTTACCAGCCGCCGGGATACGCGCTGCGGGTCGGCTCCGGCGAGGTCGACAGCGATCAGTTCGAGCAGCTCGCGGGGCTCGGCCGAACAGCGATCGCCCAGCTGGACCACCGGGCGGCCGGAGAGGCCCTCGGCGCGGCGCTGGAGCTGTGGCGCGGGACGCCGTACCCGGAGTTCGACGGCACCGAGAGCGTACGGCGCGAGACGAGCAGGCTGACCGAGTTGCGCCTGGGGGTGCTGGAGGACCGTGTCGAGGCCGATCTCGGACGTGGTCTGCACATTGAGCTGGTCCCGGAACTGACCGATCTGGTTCGGCAGCATCCGTTGCGCGAGCGGTTGCTGAGCCAGCAGATGCTCGCGCTCTACCGCTGCGGCCGTGGCGCCGAGGCCCTGAGTGCCTTCCGTGACGCGCGCCACACGCTGGTCGACGAGCTGGGTCTGGACCCGGGCGTCGAGCTGCGTCGGCTGGAGCAGGCGATCCTGTCCCAGGACCCAGAGCTGGACCTGGCGCTGGTCGACGACGCGGAGCATGCGACCACCCGCCCCGCCGAACTGCCGGCCGGGACAACCCGGTTCACCGGTCGTGAGGAAGAGCTGGTGTTGTTGACCGACCGGCTGCGGTCGCGCACCGACGACTCGCAGCTGGTTGCGGTGAGCGGCCCGGGTGGCGTCGGGAAGTCCACGCTCGCGCTGGAAGCCGCCAACGCCGTCGCCGATGCTTTTCCGAACGGCCAGCTGTACGTCAACCTGCACGGTGCAGACGCCGGCCTTGCTCCGCTGTCCGGGTACGACGCAGTGGCCCGGTGCCTGCGTTCGCTGGGCGTCGACGACCCGCAGATCCCGGACGCCGTCGAGGAGGCAGCGGCCCGGTTCCGCTCGACCATCGCCGGGAAGCGACTGCTGATCGTCCTGGACGACGCGGCTGATCCTGCGCAGGTCAGACCGCTGCTCCCCGGCCGTGGTTCGCCCGCGGCAGTGCTCGTGACGAGCCGGCCGATTCTGGCCGCGCTGGACCCGACCACCGAGGTCAGGCTCGGTGCCTTCTCTCCCTCAGAGGCCAGAGACCTGCTGGCACGGCAGATCGGCGTGGACCGGGTCGCAGCGGAGCCAGATGCGACGGACAAGATCGTCGGGCTCTGCGAGGGGCTGCCGCTCGCCCTGCGCATCGCGGGCGCGCGGCTGTCCGGACGGCCGGACCGAACCCTCGACTGGTTTGCGAGGCGGCTCGGTGACGCGCATGCGCGGCTGGACGAGCTGGAGCACGGCGACTTGGCGGTCCGGGCCAGTTGCGCGGTCGGGTACGAGGCATTGGACGCTCCGGTCGCGCGGACGTTCACACTGCTCGGCGACGTCGGTCTGAGCGACTTCACACCACCTGTGGTCGAAGCACTCGCTGACCTCCCGGAGCGCGTCGTACAGCAGCAACTCGACCAGTTGGTCGAAGCCCAGTTGCTCCGGCCCGGTCACGGCGACCGCTACGAACTCCACGACCTGCTCAGGTTGTACGCCGTCGAACAGGCCGCACTGCTGGCACCAGCGGATCGCACCGCAGCGACGACCCGACTGGTGCATCACGTCCTCGCGACAACACGACAGGCGAGCAGGGCCCTCAACCCGGCGAGCGAACGACGCTGCACGATCGGACTGCGCGACGCAGACCTGAGCCGAACCGGTGAGGCCTTCAGCAGCGGTGCGGACGCGGCACAGTGGGTGGTCGCCGAGGCGGACAACCTGCTCGCGGCCATGCACCATGCGCACCTGCTGCTGGACGACGGGCCAACCGTCGCGATCGCATTGGCAGCCGCCCTGGCTGTACCCCTCGCCAGCCAGGGCGACTGGAACCGACTGCTGGCAGCGAACCAGACCGCATTGCGGTATGCCGATCAGCTGCCTGATCCGGTGGGTGGCACGATCATGGCCCGCCGCGACCTGGCCGCCACCAATCTGGAGCTCCAGCGGTACGACGAGACGCTCCGGATCGCGGAGCCACTGCTCGCCGACTGCCGGGCACACGGCGAGCACACGAGCGAGAGCGTGGTGCTGAACCTGGTGGGCACGCTCCGCAGCGAGCAAGGCCGACCGGACCTGGCGATCGAGTGTTACCAGCGCTCGCTCGAACTCGAGCGGGCACGTGGTGACCTGCGTGGTGAGGTCGCGACCCTGAACAACCTGGGCGACGCCTACGTGAAGCTCGGGCGCCAGGAGGACGGGAAGCGGGTGTGGGAACGCTGCGTGGAGATCCATGAGGAGCTCGGCGACAGCGACAGCCTCGCGATCGTGCTGAGCAACCTCGGCCAGTCGCACGCCCGCCAGAACGACCACGCCCGGGCGCTGGACTACTACCTGCGATCCCGTGACCTGAACAGGTCGTTGGGCTTCACCCACGCGGCGATGAAGGACAGCTGGGACGCCGCCGATGCACTCAACGCGCTGGGGCGCACCACCGAGGCGCGCAGCTACCGGCTCGAGGCGCTGGAGTACCTGCAGAGCACCGGGGCGCTCGCGGCAGACGACGTGCGGCGGATGCTCGAGGAGCCCCAGCCGAAGCGGCCTCCTGAACTGGCCACGAACTGACCGTGCCCGGCCCTACGGGAGGGCCGGGCACGGTTGAGTCAGCACTTCGAGACGCCCGGGTACGGGTCCTTCGGGGTGTAGACGTTCAGCGCGGGGACGTAACCCCAGCGACCGTTCTTGTCGCCGTACGTCTTGTACCAGACGTTGTTGCCGCCGCCGTGGGACGTGCCACGCACGTAGCACTTGAAGTAGCTGTACGACGACTGCAACGTGTCGACGATCTTCTCCGGCGCACCCTTCGGGTTCTCGTACCGGGCGTTCAGATAGATCGGCGTGTTGGCCTTGTTCGCGCAGTACAGGTGTCCGCTGGACGCCGAGCAGGACGCCGCGTCAGCCGGCGCGGCGATGGTCAGTGCGGTTCCAGCCGCCAGGGCCAGTCCGGCCACGGCTCCGGTCCCGCTGATGATCTTGCTACGCATACGCACAAGAAGTTCCTTTCGAGTCTGGTCGTCGAACAACACGACCAGACTCTCCAGGAGGACTTAACCCGTACTTTCACGCTACTGAACGGGGACTACAGAACCCCTACTACTGGCCCGTCTGCTTCGGGGCCGGGAAGGCGTTCAGGACGTCGATGACGGCGAAGGCGTTGACCGTCTTGCCGGCCTGGTCCTTCGACGCCGGGAGCTCGACGAGAACGCGGCTGCCGATCGGGATGCCGGCGAGGCCGTCCAGGGCGCCGGTCTGGCCGGTGGCGCTGGGGCCGACCTGGAGCTGGTCGGTCGGGGCCGCGGGCTGCGCCGGGCTCTGCTGGGTCGCGGGCTGCGGGTCCCAGGTGCTCGCCTGCTTCTTGCCGGTGTAGTCGTAGACCACGTAGCGGCCGATCAGCTGGCTGCCCTTCTCGATCGGCTTGCCCTTGCCGAGCGCGAACACGACCGGCTTGCCGGGCTTCGCCGGCGGCTTGGTGCCGGCCGCGACCGTCACCTTCGGCTCCGCGTTCAGGGCGCCGCTGACGGTGATCTTGGTCGGCGTCGACGGGGTCACCGCGCTCGCGTCCAGCGGGGTGTCGTTGGCGGCCTCGCCGACCAGGTCGACGACGAAGATCAGCGTGTCGTCACCCTTGATGCCGGCCTGCTCGTTGCCGGTCTGCTTGTAGCCCTTGTCGGCCGGGACCGACAGCAGCACGCGGCTGCCGATCTTCTTGCCGACCAGACCCTCGTCCCAGCCGCCGATGACGCTACCGACGCCGATCGGGAACGACGACGGCGCGCCGCGGTCGTAGGAGTTGTCGAAGACCTTGCCGTCGCGCCAGATCTGGCCGAGGTAGTTCGCGGTGAGCAGCTCGCCCTTCTTCACCTCGGGACCGTCGCCCTCCTTGAGGACCTCGGTCACCAGCTGCTTCTCGGGGTCACCTTCGCGGTGCGTGACGGTCGGCTTCTGCCCGAAGTCCGAGGTCACCTTGATCCCGCCTGCCCCGAACTCGTCCTTTCCGGAGCCACAGGCCGCCAGGGACGCCCCCAGCGCGGCGACCACAACCAGACTCAACAACTTGCGCACGAAACCAGCACCTCGAACCATCCCGGCGCCGCTCAGCGCCGCTCGCCTCGGTCAACGACGCGCCCACCCTAGCTTGCTGATTCAACAAGCCGGCCGCCTGCCCGCGTCACCGTTGCGTCACACCACGTACAGTCACACCGCTCAGAACCCGACGGCATTGTGCGGAGCCCGGTCCGGTCGCAGCAACGCGTCCAGACGCGAAACCGCCCCTGGAGTGTGTTCGTCGATCCGGCCCGCGGACGCCAACTCACTCGCGCGGACGCCGCCGAGGTACAGCGATCCCAGCTCGTTGACACCGAGCCCGAGGTCCGCCGAGCCGCTAACCGCAGTACAAGAAGCTCCGTCCGGGCCGGCGTCGAGTCGCCAACGGCCTGCTCCGTAGAGGTCGTCCGATACGTCCAATACCAGGGAATCGGTCGCTGCGTACGTACGAGCCTCCAGAGCACCCGGTACGTCGAGGATGCGCAGCCACAGGTTGTCGCGGGTGCGTGTCAGCTTGAGGGCCCGTGGATTGGTCAGCATCCACCGCAGTGGCTCGTCGACCGGCCGACGCGCGGCCACCACGCTCTTGGTCAGGTCGAAGTCGAGCAGCAACCCCCACAACGCGCGGTACGCAGTCGACGTCAACGCCTCGAAGGACTCCACCTGCAATACGCCGGCCCGCGCCGGATCCGGTGACCACGGCAACCGGAAGATCGCCGCCCCGTCCACCACACCCGCTGCGTCGCGATGCACCAGATGGTGCGCGGGGCCCGAGCCGTCGCCCGGCGCCCCACCAGCCGCGAGCCCCTGCCACTTCCCCGGCAGCGGGCTGATCTCCCCCACCCGCTCGGCCCGCACGCGTTCGTACAGTACCGGCCAGACCTCCGCCGCGACCGCGCCGTCCACCAACTCGAGCGCCCCCGGATCCGTGAACGCGGACCGGAACGCGACATCGGTACGCCGTACCTCCCAGCGGTGCTGGAACGTCGCGGGCGCGAACCCGTACCGCCCGTAGATCGTCCCCTCGCTCGCACTGAGCCCGGCCAGGAACTCACCACGCTCCCGGCAGTCCGCGAGCATCGCGGTCATCACCTTCCGCAGCAGCCCGCGCCTCCGGTACGTCGGTAACACCGCGGTGGACGTCACTCCGCCAAGGTCCAACTGCCGCCCACCCGGAACGGTGACCTGCACGGACACGATGGCGGACCCACCGACGATCTTCCCGTCCACGAACGCCGCCTGGGGCCGGAACCAGTCCGCCTGCACGTCTTCGGCGTACCGCTCCAGGTCAGCCGCGGTGGCCGGAACTTGCGGTGGCCAGGCCGCCTGCCCGGCGTACCAGGCCGACGGCTCCGGCTCTTCCTGCGGAAACCCGTTCACGAACGGCAGGACGCGCAGGTACTCCTTCGTCTCGGCCGCGGTCACAGGCCGAATGTCAATCGCCATGTGCTCTTTCTAAAGAGCACATGGCGACCGAGCACTTCATTTAGCCGAGGACTACATGCTCGCGATGAGCTTCTCGACTCTTTCGTCGTGGGACTTGAAGGGGTCTTTGCAGAGGACTGTGCGCTGAGCCTGGTCGTTGAGCTTGAGGTGCACCCAGTCGACGGTGAAGTCGCGGCGGCGTTCCTGCGCGCGCTTGATGAACTCCCCGCGCAGCCGCGCTCGCGTGGTCTGCGGCGGCACCGACTTGGCCTCGAAGACCCGCAGATCATCGACGACCCGGGTCACCGCACCCTTGCGCTCGAGCAGGTAGTACAGACCGCGCGGCCGGTGGATGTCGTGGTACGCCAGGTCGAGCTGCGCGACCCGCGGGCTCGCCAGGCCGAGGTTGTTCTGCGAGCGGTACCGCTCGATCAACCGGTACTTGATCACCCAGTCGATCTCGCGCTCGATCCCGGACAGGTCGCCGGACTCGATCGCCTTCAGCGTCCGCTCCCACAACGACAGCGCCCGCTCCACGGCCGGCGTCCCCAGCTCGCGCCGGTCGACGAAGTCGCGGGCCTTGGTCAGGTACTCCATCTGGATGTCCAGCGCCGACGCCTCGCGACCGTTCGCCAGCCGGACCTCACGGCGACCCGTCATGTCGTGGCTGATCTCGCGGATCGCCCGGATCGGGTTGTCGAGGGTGAGGTCGCGCATCACGATGCCGGCTTCGATCATCCGCAGCACCAGGTCGGTGCTGGCCACCTTGAGCAGCATGGTGGTCTCGGACATGTTCGAGTCGCCGACGATCACGTGCAGCCGGCGGAACCGCTCGGCGTCCGCGTGCGGCTCGTCGCGGGTGTTGATGATCGGGCGGGACCGGGTGGTCGCGCTCGACACGCCTTCCCAGATGTGCTCGGCGCGCTGGCTGACCGAGTAGACCGCGCCGCGCGGCGTCTGCAGCACCTTGCCCGCGCCGCAGATCAGCTGCCGCGTGACCAGGAACGGGATCAGGACGTCGGCCAGCTTGGCGAAGTCGCCGTGCCGCGAGACCAGGTAGTTCTCGTGGCAGCCGTAGCTGTTGCCGGCCGAGTCGGTGTTGTTCTTGAAAAGGTAGACGTCGCCGAAGATGCCCTCGTCGTGCAGCCGCTTCTGCGCGTCCACCAGCAGACCCTCGAGGATCCGCTCCCCCGCCTTGTCGTGCGCGATCAGGTCGGTGACCGAGTCACACTCGCCGGTCGCGTACTCCGGGTGGGAGCCCACGTCGAGGTAGAGCCGGGCCCCGTTGCGGAGGAACACGTTGCTGCTCCGCCCCCAGGACACGACCCGCCGAAAGAGGTACCGCGCCACCTCGTCCGGGGTCAGTCGCCGCTGCCCGCGGAACGTACAGGTGACGCCGTACTCGTTCTCCAGACCGAAGATTCGCCGGTTCACACCACCCACAGTACGGCGCACTTCCGACAAGCGGGCCATGTCTCAGGCGCGCCGCATCCCGGCGTTATCCCTTTGATGCACCTGTGGGCCGCAACAATCGGGTGTCCGCCCGCATCGATTCCTCGAAGGCACGCGCCTCCGAACCTGCGACGAAGGGCGAGATCCAGATGACGAAGTACCGGCGCGCGCTGGGCGCGATCGCCATCGGAGCGCTCACCACGAGTGCCCTGGTCACCCCGACAGCCGGCGCCACGCCGGCCGGGCGACAAGCCCAGACAGCAGCGTGCTCACTGCGCCTCGGCTCGGTCACTCCGAGCGGCGACCACACCAGCCAGACGATCACGGCGACACCGTCCGCCGGTGCTCGCCAGGTCGGTCCGAAGGACCTGTACCCGGACGGTCAGGCGCACCTGCCGACCGCGGTACGCACCGAGCTCGTCGTACCGGCCGGTGAGGAGCGCACCGGGCTGGTTGCGATCGGTACCCGGATGTACGGCACCAGCTACATCACCGACGGCACCGGTACCGCAGTCGTGCCGGGTACGGTCGATCAGTCCCTGGTCGGCGGCGGCTGGGACGAGCTGCACAAGTACGTCGAGCTGAGCCGGTACTCCGCCTCGGGCGTCAACCGGTCCAACGTCTACTCGTTGATCAATCAGTTCACTGACGGACTGATTGCTCGCTGGACGGTCACCCCGAGCGGCTGGAAGTACTACACGACGTTCGGTGGCTTCGGTGCCGTCAAGACGATGACGCTGATCGGTCAGGGCCGCGCGTACGACACGTTCCTGGCCACCACGAACGGCGGCGCTCTGTACACCGTCCAGGTGCCGACCGGCTCCGGCAAGCCGGTGGTGACGAAGATCCGCACCTCGACCTGGCAGAGCTTCGACACGCTGATCGCCGAGAAGTGCGGCAACTACGGCACCCTGCTGCTCGGCATCGACAAGGGCACCGGCGCGGGCTATCTGTACGCCGTCGGTCACGCCAACGGCGCCGCCACGGTCATCAAGGGCCTCGGCAAGGTCCCGACCACCTTCCCGGCCACCGACTCGTACTTCCGCTACTACACGGCCGGCACTGCGCTGACCGGCGCCTGACGTCCACTGGGGCTCCACCCGGAGACGTAACTCCGGGTGGAGATCCTGTCCGGTCAGCTGACCCGCGGCAGCTCAGTTGACAGCGTCGGGGACATGAGACGACGAACGTTCCTGACCGCCACCGCCGCCTCCGCCGTGGCCGGCGCCATCCAACTCCAGACCGCCTCCGCAGCAACCACTGAGCTGACCCTGCGCCTCCCGGCCCCGACCGGCCCCTGGCCTGTCGGTACGACGACCCACTCGCTGACCGACACGAGTCGCACGGACCCATGGAACGGCGCGACCACCCGGGAGCTCGCGCTGACGGCCTTCTACCCCGCAACCGTCGTACGCGGCCATCAGCGAGCTCCCCAGCTCGCACCGGCCGCAGCCGAGGTCTTCAAGGGGCTGGACGCCGGACTGCTGCATCCGGAGCTCCCGACCAGCGGAGTGAACTGGGCAGCCACCCAGACCCACGCGTACGTCGATGCGCCCGCCCTCCCCGGACGGCGCCCCACGCTGCTCTACAGCCCGGGCGGCGCCGACCCACGCACCATCGGCACCTCGATCGCCGAGGAGCTCGCAAGCCACGGGTACGTCGTGATCTCGGTCGACCACCCTGGTGAGGCAAGTGAGGTCGTGTTCCCGGACGGCCGGCTGCGGGTCATCGAGATCAGTCCGGACGTGCAGACGGACCCAGTGCAGTCGAAGGTCATGATGAACACCCGCTTCGCCGACCTGCGGTTCGTCCTGGACCACCTGTCCGAGCTGGACGCTCCGATCGACCTGCGACGGGTCGGCGTCTACGGACACTCTGCCGGTGGTGCGACGGCCGCAGTGTCTCTGCAGCACCCGCGTGTCCGGGCCGCGGTCAATCTGGAGGGCTACCTGGACACGCTGGACGGAGAGCTCTATCCGATCGCCCGGAAACCGTTGCTGCTGGCAGGAACAGACGGGTTCCGGGACGCGCGTTTCGACCGCACGTGGTCGGCTGTCATCGCGCAGGGCGGACCAGTGCGGCGCGTCCAGCTCGCCAATGCGAACCACTGGATCTGGACCGACTACGCGGCCTTCGCGCCGCAGCTGCAGGCGGCCGGCCTGATGACTGCGGTACAGCGCGCCAAGCTGGTCGGCAGCAGGTCGTGCGCGAGCGACGCCGTACGGAAACTCGTCCGGTCGTTCTTCCAAACCTTTTGGGCGTAGTCGGCATCGAGCTGGATGACGACGACCCCCTGGAGGGTGCATGAACATGAGGCGGACCGCGGCGGCTGTGCTCGGCGCGGGTTTGCTGGCTGCCACGGTGGTTCCGGTCGAGGCCCAAGCGGCCACCGGCTCCACCACGGCAGTCTGTGGGACGACGCTCGGGTCCTTCGTGGCCGGACCGGGTGACCACAAGTTCCAACGCATCACAGCCACCTCGCCGGTGACGGCGGCGACTCCGACGGTCGGACCGGCCGGACTGTTCCCGGGCGACCGGGTGAAGCTGGCCAGCTCGCTGCGCGTCGAACCGGACCCGCCGTCCGGCTTGAAGCGCGGCGGGTACGTGACACTCGCCAGCGATCTGTACGGCTACGAGTACGACGTCGACCAGACCACCGGCGCCTTCGACGCCGACTCGTTCAAGAAGTGGAAACTCGGCGGCGGCTGGGGCCTCAACTACACGTACCTCGAGGAGTCGCGGTACTCCGACACCACGGGCCGCGCGCGGACCAACACCTACGCGTTGCACGACGGCGTCATCAACCGCTGGACCGTCGACGGGAAGCTCTGGCGCAACAAAGCGACGTACAGCGGGTTCTCGTCGGTGAAGACGATGACGCTGATCAGCCAGACGCCGACGTACGACAGCTTCCTCGCGAACACTCGCGGTGGGGCGCTCTACACGATTCGGATCCCGGCGAGCGGCAGTCCGGTCGTGAAGCAGGTCCGTACGTCGACCTGGCAGTCGTTCGACGTACTGATAGCAGACCGCTGCGGCAACCAGAGCACTCTGCTGATCGGCATCGACAAAGACGTCCGCACCGCCTACCTCTACGCGGTCGGACACGCCAACGGCACAGCAACGGTCATCAAAGGTATGGGCCAGGTCGGCCAGACCTTCGCCGCCTTCCCGGACGACAACTACTTCCGGTACTACGGCAACACCCCAGAAGCACCGAAGCTGTACGGCGAGTGACTCGGATTGCCTGGTGAATATCCGGTGACACACTGGCATCACCAGGCAATCAAGGGGTGGACGTGGTCCGGACGCGGGTGGCCATAGCGGACGATGACGTCCTGCTGCGTGAGGGGCTTGCCAGTCTGCTCGAGCGGTCGGGCTTCGCCGTGCTCGGTACGGCGGGGGATGGTGCCGAGTTACTGGAGTTGGTCCGGGGGCAGGGACCCGACCTGGTGATCGTCGATATCCGGATGCCGCCGGAGCATGCGACCGAAGGACTGGACGCGGCCGACGTCATTCGGCGCGAACATCCGGAGACTGCCGTCGTACTGCTGTCCGCGCACGTGGAGGTCGAGCATGCCCTGCAGCTGATGGCGGCGGGGCACGGCGTGGGCTATCTGTTGAAGAGCCGGGTCACGGACGTCGATGAGTTCCTGGAGAGCCTGCACCGGGTGGCGCGCGGAGGTTCGGTGGTCGATCCGGCGGTGGTGCAGGAGCTGGTCGACTCCAGGCACCGCAACGATCCGTTGGCCGTGCTGAGCGACCGAGAACGCGAAGTGCTCGCACTGGTCGCTCAGGGTCGCTCGAATGCCGGAGTGGCCCGCAGGCTGTGGGTCACCGAGGGAACGGTCGAGAAGCACGTCCGCAGCATCCTGACCAAGCTCGACCTGCCGGAAGCCGACGACGACCACCGCCGTGTCCTGGCCGTCCTGAGGTACCTGGACGACCGATGATGTCTGGTCTGATCGGCGGAGTCGCTCGGCGGGTGGTGATCGCGAGCGGGTTGCTGATGGTCTTGGTCGGCTCCGGTTTCGTGGTGCTGCTGATCTCCGTGCAGGGACTGCGGGCATCAGAGCAGCAGGCGCGGCACACCTCCGCCGTACTGACCAGTGCGCATCAGGTGGAGCGTTTGGTCGCCGATCTGGCGACTGGGCAACGAGACTTCGTCATCACCGGTCAGCAGCGGTTCCTGCAGCCGTGGGAACAGGCAGCGGCAGCTCTGCCTGCGCAAACCGCGGCGCTGGAGCAACTGGTGTCCAACAGCCCTGACCAAGCTGCTCGGGCGCAGCAGGCCGCCGGGAGCATCACGTCGTACCTGCAGGACTATTCGTTGCCGCAGATCGAGACCGCGCAGCAGGATCCGGACTCGGCGCGGACTGTGGCGGCCACGGTGGAAGGCACGCGGCGGATGGCCGCGATCCGTTCGGTGCTCGACACGTTGATCAGCTCGGAGCAGCAGTTGTCCGCGACCGAGCAGCTGCGCTCCGACGCGAGCGCCGACCGGGCCGCCATCGCCGCGATCACCGGGCTCGCGGGGTCGATCGTCCTCATCCTCGGGTTCGCGGTGTACCTGACCCGGGCGATCGTGCGGCCGGTGCGGGTGACCGCGGAGATGGCGAACCGGCTGGCGGCCGGCGATCTCGCCGTGCGGGTGCCCGAGACCGGCGTGGGCGAGATCCGCACGCTGGAGCGGACCTTCAACACGATGGCGACCTCTCTCGGCGCGGCGAACGCTGCCTTGGCCGCGTCCCGGGCCCGCATCGTCCGGTCCGCGGACGAGACCCGGCGGCGGATCGAGCGGGACCTGCACGACGGCATCCAGCAACGCCTCGTCTCACTCAGCCTCGGCGTCCGGGCGATCCAGGCCGACAGCCCGAACGGGCAGGCCGCGGAACTCGACGAGGTCGCCAAAGGCCTGACGGCCACCCTCGACGAACTGCGGGAAATTGCCCGCGGCATCCATCCGGCGATCCTGTCCGAGGGTGGTATCGGCCCGGCGGTCCGGATGCTCGCGCGCCGCTCGACGATCCCCGTCGAGGTCACGGTCGAGGTCGGCACCCGGCTGCCCGCGCCGATCGAGGCGGCCGCGTACTACGTCGTGTCCGAAGCCCTCACGAACGCGGCCAAGCACGCGGACGCGTCCGTCGCGGTGGTCCACGTCCGGCTCGAGGGCCGTCAGTTGCTGCTGTCGGTTCGCGACGACGGCACCGGTGGAGCGGTGCTGTCGAAGGGCTCCGGGCTCGTCGGTCTCGACGACCGGATCGCCGCGCTCGGCGGGACGCTGACCGTCGAAAGCCCTTACGAACAAGGGACTACGCTGTCCGTCACGTTGCCGATCACGGCGTAGTACAGGCAGCAGGAATGCCACCGGAGTTCGGCGCTGCGATGCTTGTTCCATGCGGTGCGTGATCGTCGACGACAGCCGGCCCTTCCTGGACGCGGCGCGCGGGCTGCTGGTGCGCGAGGGCGTCACGGTGGTGGGTACGGCGACCACCACGGCCGAAGCGACCGGCCTGATCGCGCAGTCGCGGCCGGACGTCGTGCTGGTCGACATCGACCTCGGCGGCGAGAGCGGCTTCGAGCTGATCACCCGGCTGCACGCGGCCGGTGCGGCGGCGCCGATGATCCTGATCTCCGGCCACGCCGAGCAGGACTACGCCGACCTGATCGCGGACAGCCCGGCGATCGGGTTCGTCGCGAAGACGAGCCTGTCCGCCGGGGCCATCCGCCGCTTACTGGACACCAACTGATTCAGGCTGTCCGTCCGCGCCGGACCACCGCGTCGAAGCCAGCCGCGAGCAACAGCACGGCACCGGTGACGACGTACTCGTAGCCCGACGAGTTGGAGCCCTGGATCAGGTCGCTCATCCCGTTGATGATCACCGCGACGACGAGCCCGCCGAGGATGGCGTCGATCATCCGGCCGCGCCCGCCGAACAACGACGTACCGCCGATCACCGCGGCACCGACGGCCAGCAGCAGGGTGTTGCCGGCGCCCGCGTTCGACTGCACCGACTGCAGCAGCGAGGCCGCGACCAGACCCGAGACGGCGGCCATCCCCGAACAGATCACGAACACCGAGATCCGGATCCGGGACACCGCGACGCCACCGCGCCGCGACGCCTCCTCGTTGCCGCCGACGGCGTACACGTGCCGCCCGTACCGCGTCCGGCTGAGAACGAAATGCCAGACCACGAACAGCAGCGCGAGCAGTACGACGACCCACGGCATCCCCTCGGCCTTGTTGCTGAAGAACGCGTTGCTGATCAGGTTCCGGTTGATCCCCATCTCGTAGGTGAACGCGACACCGATCAGCGCCACCGCGACCACCTTCGCCACGATCACCGCGACCGGCGTGGCGGGCAGCCCGGTACGGCGACGTCCGCGCGCATCGGTCAGTTTGATGAAGGCGTACCCGGCCACGAACACGCCGAGCAGCACCCAGCCCAGCCACAGCGGGACGAAGTTGTTCTCCAGTCCGATCAAGGGCGTCCCGGCCGGCAGGATCACCGAACCCTGGCCGCCGACCAGGATCAACGTCGCGCCCTGGAACGCGAGGAACGTCGCCAGCGTGATGACGAACGACGGGATCCCCACCTTCGCGCGCAGCCACCCCATCCCGAACCCGATCACCAGCCCGGTCGCGAGCCCGGCCAGGATCGCCAGCCACCACAGCCAGTGGTGCCGCAGCAACAGCACGGCCATGATCGCCGAGCACAGGCCGCCGGTGGTCCCGGCCGACAGGTCGATCTCGCCGAGCAGCAGGACGAAGATCAGCCCCATCGCCATCACGATGATCGGCGCCGCCTGGATCACCAGCGCCTCGAGGTTGTACGCGCTCAGGAAGCCCTGGTGGACGATCGAGAAGAACGCCGTGATCACGACCAGGCCGACCACCGCCGGCGCGGACCCGAGTTCTCCGCCGCGGAGCCGGGCCACGTAGTCGCGGATGTACTCGGCCAACGCGCTCGTGGCGGGCTGGTGCTGCGGCGCCTTCTCGGCGAGGACCGCGTTCATGCCGGTGCTCCGATCGACTCGGCCCCCGGCAGACCGAGATCACCCGACCGGCCGGAGGTGATCAGTTCGACGACCTGCGTCTGGGTCACCGAGGTACGGCGTACCTGGGTCGCCATCCGCCCCAGGAACAGGACGGCGATCGAGTCGGCCACCTGCATCACGTCGTTCATGTTGTGCGACACCAGGACCACGGCGACGCCGTGGTCCGCGAGCCGCCGGACCAGCTCCAGCACCTGCTCGGTCTGCGCGACGCCGAGGGCCGCCGTCGGCTCGTCCAGGATCACGATCTTCGAACTCCACAAGACGGATTTCGCGATCGCTACCGTCTGCCGCTGGCCACCGGACAGGCTGGCCACCTTCTGCCGGACGGAGCGGACCGTGCGGACCGACAGCGAGGCCAGCGTCTCCCCGGCCAGGTGCTCCATGGTGTTCTCGTCGAGGGTGTGGAACCGGCCGAGCCGTTCGCGGCCGAGGAACATGTTGCCGACGACATCGAGGTTGTCGCACAACGCGAGGTCCTGGTGAACGATCTCGATCCCCAGGTGGGCCGCGTCCCGCGGTTCGTGCAGGTGCTGCGCCGTACCGTCGATGCGGATCTCGCCCGCATCGATGCGGTGGATCCCGCCGATGCTCTTGACCAGCGTCGACTTGCCCGCGCCGTTGTCCCCGACCAGCGCGGTCACCTCGCCGCCCGCGGCGCTGAAGTCCACCGACGACAGCGCCACGACCGGGCCGAACGACTTGCCGACGCCGTGCAGCTCCAGGACGTCGTGCGACTCCACGGTCGTCACGGTGTGCGGATACCGTTCTCGGCGCAGAGCTTCACCAGTGCCGGGGTCGGACAGACCGACGCAGCGGTCTCGTAGCCATCGGTCACCGGCTGCGCCACGTTCTTCTTGGTGATCACGGTCGGCGAAGCCAGGTACGACGGGACCTGGCGCCCGCCGGCCGGATCCTTGATCGTCGTGGGAGCGGTCGGCTTCTGGCCGGACAGGATCTGCCCCGCCAGCTTGACCGCCACGTCCGCCTCACCGGCGACCGGCTTGTAGATCGTGAAGCACTGGGTGCCGAGCATCACGTTGTCGAGACCCCCCGCGGTCGCGTCCTGACCGGACACGGCGACCTTGCCGGCGAGGTTCTGCGACTTCAGCACGTTGATCACCGACTGCGCCATGGTGTCGTTGGCCACCATCACCGCGTTGATGTTCGGGTTCCGGCCGAGCATCGTGGTGAACACGGCCTGCGCGGTGGCGGGGTCCCAGTTACCGGTCTGGTCGCCGACCTTGGTCCAGCCGGTCTGCTTCGACAGCACCGAGTTGTAGCCCTGGGCGAACAGCGTGGCGTTGTTGTCGGTGGGGGCACCGTCGATGTCCACGTAGTTGACCGAGGTTTTGCCCGTCACCTGCGGGCACGCCGTCAGCGACTTGCCCTGGTCCTCGCCGACCTTCACGTTGTCGAACGAGACGTAGTACGCGGCGGTCCCGCCGGTGGTCAGCCGGTCGTAGTCGATCGTCACCACGTTGTGCTGCTTGGCCAGCGACTCGATCGCCTTGCCGGACCCCGAATCGAGGTTCGTCACCAGCAGGACGCCGACGCCCTGGTTGATCAGCGCCTGCGCCTGGGACTCCATCGTGGTCGCGCTGCCGTTGGCATTGTCGATGTAGCAGGTGAGCTTGTTCGTGCTGCACTGGCTACGGAGCCTGTTCGGGTCGGCGGAGACCCAGCGCGGCGAGGACGCCGTGTCCGGGAGCAGGATTCCGACCTTGGTGTTCGCCGGTGGAGCGCTGCTGCTGGTGCTGCTCGACGCCTTGTTGTTGCTGCCACAGGCAACCAGACTGGCGAGCAGCGCGACGGTGGTACCGGTCAGCGCAACGGCTCTGTGTGGGTTTCGCCTCATCGTGCGTCCTTCCGGATCGCCGCAGGGTTTCTCCGGCCAGCATGCGATCCGGTCCGCCGCGCCGTCGTCGCAGCAGGCCGCAAACCGCAGTACCTGCTAGCAGGGGTACGGGTCTGCAGCCAGCGTTACTGCACCGCCCGCGCACCGGGGTGATGGTGCGGTTATGGCCACTTCCACTGCACATCCCGCCACCGAGCGGAACCGGCCCGGCCTGCGACGTGACATCGGTTTCCATCGGTCTGATCTGGGCGTCCGAGGGATCGATCATCGGCTCCGGCTGGCTGTTCGGCGCGCAAGGCGCCCTGTCCACCGCGGGCCCCGCGGCGATCATCTCGTGGGTCATCGGCGGTGCCGCGATCCTGGTCCTCGCGCTCGTGCACGCCGAGCTGGGTGGGATGTACCCGGTCTCCGGCGGTACGGCGCTTCCCGCACTACGCGTTCGGCGGCGCCGCGGGGGCCTCGTTCGGATGGTTCTCCTGGCTGCAGGCCGCCCCCGTGGCACCGATCGAGGTGCTCGCGATGATCACCTACGGCCGGCACTACTCGTTCGGGAAAGGCTGGCTGAAGACCGAGAACGGCCAGCACGTCCTGACCACGAGCGGCATCATCGTCGCCGTCGTCCTGATGGCAGTGATCACCGCGATCAACCTCCTCAGCATCCGGTTGCTGGCGCGCACCAACAGCGCGGCGACCTGGTGGAAGGTCGGCATTGCGCTGCTCACCATCTTCGTACTGGCGATCGCGTCGTTCCACGGCAGCAACTTCACCGCGGCCAACGGCTTCAACCCGTACGGCGCCAAGGGCATCCTGTCCGCGGTGTCGACCAGCGGCATCATCTTCGCGTTGCTGGGCTTCGAGCAGGCCGACCAGCTCGCCGGCGAGAGCAGCAACCCGAAACGCGACATCCCGCGGGCCGTGATCGGCTCGATCGTGATCGGCGCGCTGATCTACATCGCGCTGCAAGTCGTGTTCATCGCCGCGCTGCCGGCCGATCAGGTCAAGGGGACCTGGGCCACGGCCGCGTTCACGGCGCTCACCGGACCGTTCGCGCAGCTCGCGTCACTGGTCAGCCTCGGCTGGCTGGCCACGATCATGTACCTCGACGCGATCATCTCCCCGGCCGGCACCGGACTGATCTACATCACCGGGAGCTCGCGGGTGTCGTACGGCCTCAGCCGGAACGGGTACGTGCCGTCGGTGTTCGAGAAGACCAACCGCCGCGGCGTACCGTGGGTCGGGCTGATCACCGCGTTCGTGATCGGGTGCATCTGCTTCCTGCCGTTCCCGAGCTGGCGGTCGCTGGTCGGGTTGATCACCAGCGCGAGCGTGCTGATGTACGCCGGTGCGCCGCTGTCGCTCGGAGTGTTCCGCACCCGGTTGCCGGAAGCGGATCGCCCGTCGGCTGCCGGGAGCCACCTGGATGTCGCCGCTGGCGTTCGTGATCGCGAACCTGCTGATCCTGTGGTCCGGATGGGCCACCGACTGGAAGCTCGGCGTCGCGATCCTGATCGGGTACGTCGTACTGATCGGCAACCGGGTGCTCAACCTGAACCCGATCACGCCGCAGCTCGACCTGCGCGCCGCGCAATGGCTGCCGGTGTATCTGGTCGGGATGGGACTGATCGTGTACCTGAGCGACTTCGGGCCGCTCAAGCACCCGTGGTTCCCGCTGTGGTGGGACATGCTGGTGGTCGCGGTGTTCAACCTGATCATCTACTTCTGGGCCCGCGCGGTCGCCCTGCCGGCCGACCGGATCCGCAGCATGGTCAACCAGGTCGTCGTACCGGAAGAAGCCGATCTGCAGACGTAGCGGCATTTGGACAGGTAGTGCACCTGGTGTACGCCGTACGCACCCGTACGGTCGCGCTCAGGTGCACTACCCTGCTGCTCGACACCTCCTGTCGAGCTGCCGATTTGCTACAGGTCGACGAGGTCGAGGAGCTGGCCTAGTTCCTTGGGGTCGAGTTCGCGGAGTTCGCCGGTGTGCAGGTTGCCGCGGCGGACCGGGCCGATCGCGGTCCGGGTCAGGCGCTTCACCGGGTGACCGACCGCGTCGAACATCCGCCGGACGATCCGGTTGCGGCCTTCGTGGAGGCTCATCTCCACGAGGGTCCGGCCGGGGACGGTCGAGACGACCTTCACCGTGTCGGCGCGGGCCGGCCCGTCCTCCAGGTCCACACCGTCGAGGAGGGCCCGCAGTACCGCTGGTTTGACGTTGCCCTCGACCTCGGCGACGTACGTCTTGGAGACCTCGTACGACGGGTGCGCGAGCCGGTGCGCGAACTCACCGTGGTTGGTGAGCAGCAGCAACCCCTCGGTGTCGGTGTCGAGCCGGCCGATGTGGAAGAGCCGCTCCGGGCGATCCTGCACGTAGTCGGTGATACACGGCCGCCCTTCCGGGTCGGACATCGTCGTCACCACGCCACGGGGCTTGTTGAGCACCAGGTACGCGTTCGCGCTGACCGGCGGGATCCGCTCCCCGTCGACCCGGATGACAGCCGTCTCCGGATCCACGCGGACGCCGAACTCGGTCACCACCCGCCCGTCGACCTCGACCCGGCCCTCCTCGATCAGCAACTCCGCATTCCGCCGCGAAGCAACCCCCGCCCGAGCCAAAACCTTCTGCAACCGAACCCCACCGTCATCCGCCATCGCGAACCCCTCGCCCATCCCCAACCTCTTCAACCTCTGCGGACTCCTCCTGAGTGTCTTCAGCATCCACCGTCAACTCGACGGTGGGAGCCTCCGCCTCCTCGGAATCCACATCCTCTCCGTCGGAGCTGTCTGCGTCCTCGGCCGGCTGCTGGGTCTCGGCGTCGGCTGCTTCGTCTTCGCTCGGTGTGGAGGCGGTTTGATCCGGCTCCTCGGCGGACTGCGTCGACTCTGACTCGGTGGTGGTGGGCGCCGGCGGAAGGGACTGTGCGGCCAACTCTTCCTCGATGTCGTCCATTTCGGGAAGGTACGGCGCGAGCTCGGGAAGGTCGTCCAAGGACTGCATTCCCATGCGTTCCAGGAAGTACGTCGTGGTGCGGTACAGCGTCGCCTGCGACTCGGTGTCCGAGCCGGCCTCCTCGACGAGCCCGCGCGCCACGAGCGTGCGCATGACACCGTCGACGTTCACACCACGGATCGCGGAGACGCGCGCGCGGCTGACCGGCTGCTTGTACGCGACGACCGCCAACGTCTCGAGCGCCGCCTGCGTGATCCGCGCCTGCTGTCCGTCGAGCACGAACCGTTCGACGTACACCGCTGCCTCGGCGCGCGTGTAGAAGCGCCAGCCCCCACCCACCTCACGCAGGTCGAACCCACGCCCCTGCTCGGTGTACTCCGCCGCGAGCTCCGCCAGCGCATCCCCCACATCACCCGTCGGCCGCCCCACCGCCCGAGCCAAGGTCAACACCGGCAACGGCTCATCCGTCACCATCAAAATCGCCTCGAGCGCCCGCCGCATAGTCGCATCATCAACAACAACCTCATCCCCCACCGGCCCCGAAGCCCGCCCCGCCACCGACCGCACCTCACCCGCGTCGGCGTCCGCGCCATCCCCCGCATCGTCGCCCGCGTCGGCGTTCACATCACCGTCAGCGCTCGCGTCATCGCCCGCGTCGGCGTCACCGCCCACGTGCGCGTCAGCGCCGTCGCCCGCGTCTTCACTCGCGCCGGCGTCATCCGTTCCGCCATCACCCGCGTTGGCGCTCGCGTCGTCAGCCGACCCGTCGTTCGCGTCAGCGTCCGCGTCAACGCCCGCGTCAACCGTTGCGCGGTTCTGCGTCTCGGCGGCGTCCGCGGCGTTCTCCGCCTCGGCCTCGGTCTGAGATTGGGGAGGATTGCTGCCCGTTTCGGGACGGTTTTCCTCCCCGGTCGCTCCCGGGTCGGGGGAAGGGGCGGCGGGGGGTGGGCTGGTGGGGTTGGTCACTGGCTTGCCGTCTCGGGGTTGTCTGGGTCGGACTGGTACTCGTCGTGGGTGGTGTGCGAAGCGCCTGGTTCGAGGAAGTCGGTGTCGTCGGAGACCGTCGGCGCCTCACCCTCCTCGGAGGCGGGTTGGGCTTCCTCGTCGAATTCGTCGCTGACGTCGATGTCGCCCTCGTCGGTGCCGGTCCAGCGGACCGTCAGCTCGCCGAGCGGCGTGACCTGGTCGAAGCTGACCGCGGCCTCCCGGAACAGCTCCAGCAACGCCAGGAACCGGCACACCGTGGTGACCGTGTCCGGGGAGTCCGCGACCAGCGAGCGGAACGTCGCGCTGCGCTGCCGCCGCAACCGGTCCACGATGACGATCGCCTGCTCCCGCACCGTGACCGCCGGCGCGTGCAGGTGGGCGAGCGAAACCCCTGGGGGTACGTCGTTCTTCGGCGCCATCGCCTTCGCCGCGAGCGCCGCCAGCCCGGCCGGGTCGATCCCCAGCAGCACCTCGGGCAGCAGTTCCGCGAACCGCGGCTCGACCCCGACGGCCCGCGGGAACCGCTTGGCCTCCTGCGCCATCCGCTCCTGCACCAACGCGGCGATCTGCTTGAACGCCCGGTACTGCAGCAGCCGTGCGAACAACAGGTCCCGCGCCTCCAGCAGCGCGAGGTCCTCGTCGTCCTCGACCTCGCCCTTGGGCAGCAACCGGGCCGCCTTGAGGTCGAGCAGGGTCGCCGCGATCAGCAGGAACTCCGACGTCTGGTCGAGGTCCCATTCGGACCCGAGCGCCTTGATGTGCGCGATGAAGTCGTCGGTGACCTGGGAGAGCGCGATCTCGGTGATGTCGAGCTTGTGTTTCGAGATCAGCTGCAGCAGCAGGTCGAACGGGCCTTCGAAGTTCACCAGGTGAACACTGAAACCCTTGCCCTCAGCAACAGCTGGCGCGTCCTCGGAGACCACACCCTCGGAGACCGGGTCCACCGGTGGCGCCGGATCCTGTTCCGCCCCGGTCGGTGCGTCCGAGGACACCGTCACTCCGACGCCTTCAACCGCCGGACCAGGACCGAGTCCGGTCCGTGGTCGACGAAGTCGGCGAGCAGGACATCGATCGCCTCGCGGACGATCCGGCCGCGATCGGCCGTCAGGCCGTGCTCCGCACGGAGCGCGAGTCTGGTCTGTTCCAAGCCGAGCAGCTCCTCTTCCGTCACGTACACCGTGATCTTCGTGTCGTGGCGGATCCGACCACTCGACTTCCGGTCGTCGACGACCGTCGTCCGGGACCGTACCGATGACGGTCCGTCGGTGGTGCGCTTCTCGGGTTGGGTCTGCTTGGGTGCCGCACCCCCGAAGAGTTCGCTGGCACCTGGCAGGCTCACCCGGCGGGACAACGCGCGAGCACCTCCTTGGCGAGGTCGCGGTACTGCATGGCCGCGCTCGAGGACGGGGCGTACGTCGTGATGGGCTCGCCGACGACCGTAGTCTCGGGGAACTTGACGGTACGCCGGATGACGGTGTGGAAGACGCGTTCGTCGAAGGCCTGGACCACGCGGTCGAGGACCTCCCGGGCGTGCGTCGTACGCCCGTCGAACATGGTGCCGAGGATCCCGACGATCTCCAGCTTCGGGTTCAGCCGGTCCTGGACCTTGCCGATCGTGTCGGTCAGCATGGCCAGGCCGCGGAGCGCGAAGAACTCGCACTCCAGCGGTACGACGATGCCGTGCGACGCGGTCAGCGCGTTGACGGTGAGCAGACCGAGCGACGGGGCGCAGTCGATCAGGATCACGTCGTAGTTCGGGATGATCGGACCGAGGACGCGCTGCAGCGTGTACTCGCGGGCGACCTCCTGGACCAGCTGCACCTCGGCCGCGGACAGATCGATGTTGGCCGGCAGCAGGTCGAGGTTCTCCACCCGGGTCGGCTGGATCACCTCGTCCGGGGTGATGTCGCGCTGCATCAGCAGGTTGTAGACCGACAGTTCGAGGTCGTGCGGCTGGACGCCGAGGCCGATCGAGGCGGACCCCTGCGGGTCGAAGTCGATCAGCAGCACCTTGCGACCGGTCTCGGCGATCGCCGCGCCGAGGTTGATCGTGGTGGTGGTCTTGCCGACGCCGCCCTTCTGGTTGCACATCGCGATCACCTGCGCCGGGCCGGTCTTGGTCGGGGGCTGCGGCTCCGGCAGGTCCGGCATCGGCCGGCCGGTCGGCCCGAGAGTGTGCCGCGGGCCGTTCGGGTCGTTCACGAGTGCTAGATCCTCCGCGGTGAGCTTGGCCGTCGGCTTCGGCATCTCCGCATAGTTGTCGGGCAGTGCCCGGGCCGGCGGTGTCGCCGGTCGGCTCGGGCTGCTCGGCTGGCTGTTGGGTTCGGGGCTCGGCTGGTGGCCGGGCTCGAGGCTGGGCGTGCTGATCGGCTGGACCGGCTCCGGGACCGAGAAGTGCTCCGGTCGATGCTCCGGGAGGTGGCCCATCTCGTGTTCGGTGCCCGGGAATGTCGACTCGTTCATGACTCGTCAAACCTTTCAACCGATACGGGCGATCCCAGCGACTGTAAGCGTGCATTCAAGCACTCTCAACCAGCCACTCCGCACCGGGGTGGGGCTGTTTGTCGACAAAGCTCCGAGCCTGGCCGATCGTCCGCCCTGGATGACCAACCGTAACCAGATGATCGCACACCGTCCGATTACGTCGAGCGCCGGGGTCTAGGTCCGCACGAGCCGGTTGTACGACGAGAACCAGGCGAGCACGCCCCACGCGAGAAGGGCCAGCGCCCACCCAGGCACGACGTACCCGAAGGTTCCGCCCAGCGCCGCGACGAGCGCGCACGGCAGCACCCAGCCGAAGTACCACCGCAGCGGCGACCGCCCGGCCACACCGGCGAACACGCTGGTCAGCAAGTACAGCATCAGCCCACCGAACAGGTACCACCGGTCCTTCGCGTGCAGATGCTCCGCCGCCTCCGGTATCAACGCGCCCAGCCCGGACGCGATCACCACGATCGCCGTAGTGACGCCGAGATGCGCCGGCAACGCCTGCCACGGCTCGAGCGGTTTGGTACGTCGTGGCGCCGGCGTGAACCCGTACTCGGACGTCAGCCGCCACAACTGCACCACCAGCAGGAACGCGGCCAACGACGCCGCGATGACGGCCCGCGTCCAGTCCTCCGCACCGTTCGCGTCGACCACCTGCGCCAGTACCTCACCGAGCACGATGATCACGAACAGCCCGAGCCGCTCGCTGAGATGCCCGCGCTCGACCTGCGCGACCGAGATGAGGGTCGGCGACGCGTCCGGGAGCCGGTCCGGTGAGACACCGCGGCGGATCAGGTCGGCCAGCCGCCTGGACTCGCGCCGATCGCGTTCCTGCTGGCGCCTGCGGGCCCGCTCCGTCATCCCCTCGACCATCCGGGGATTGGTCGCACCCAGCACCGAGAACGCGATGTCGAGCGCGATCGCGACGCCCCACAGCACGTAGGCGATCGGCTCCGGCACGAACAGCGACGCCACCCACGGCGTCGCCGCCACGGTCTGCGTGGCCGGCCAGAACGTGACTACCTGTCCGTCGCGCGCCGCCGACCGGGACGCGATCCCCCGGCAGACCAGGAACGCGACCACGAACACCCAGGTCCGGTGCTCGGGTACGTCGTGGTTCTCGCCTGGCAGCAGCTGCGGCCAGACACCTGGTACGGCGGCCGCCATGATCGCGATGCCGAGCATGGTCAGAAGCACGGAGCGCTGCCGGGTGCGCTCGCCGGCGACGTTGGCGTAGACGCTGGTCGTCGTCCACACGCTCCAGATCGCGTAGTACATCGCGGCGCACGCGGCGATCTGACCGACGGTCTCCGCGCCGTGCAGCCGGTGCGAGATCTGTGCGGCCGCCGCGACCACGGTGAGGTCGAAGAACAACTCCAACCAGCTAGCGTGCCGCTCCTCCGCCACCGTCCCCTGTTGGCTCACGCGAAGGAGCCTAGGCTGCTGAGGCTTTCAGCGGTCGTTGATCTGCGTGCTCTGTTGCTGGGTGGGACGTGCGGCAGTTGAGCGCTCCCCGTGACCAGCAGTCGACGAGGACCGACCGGTGGAGGGCACGAAGGCGGCGTTCATTGCCGCGTCCAGCGCTGGGTCACGCTGCGCCGGCGCAGGCCCGGGCACCGTGGCGCCGAATCGCTCCGCGGATGCCACGCCCGCTTCGGCGATGGCGACGCCGGCCTCCTCGGGAGTCAGCTCCGGCGTCCGGTCGGAGTCGCCGTAGTGCCGCTTGAACTCGTCCTCCATCGCGTACACGGACCGCCAGCCGGCCAGGTGCCGGTCGCCCTCGTTCACCGACTGCAGCGCCTCCTGCGGCACCAGCAGCTGACGAGCCGTCGACCACTGGTCCGCACCACGTTGCGCAGCGCGGTCGCCCGCCTCGCACAGCCGATCCAGCACCTCGTCAGTGGACTTCCCGGACCGCGAGCTGATCGCCCGCACCAGACCGTCCGCGATGCCTCCCGGGTTGCCGTACCGCAGCTGATCGAGGTCCCCTGGCTCCAACGGATGCCCGACCGCGGCAGCGATCTCGGGCAGCCGATGCCGTACCCAGGCCCGTGCGACCCCGTCCCGCAGCGTCTCGTTCCCGCTGCGCATGCTCGTCCGCGGCTCGTAGTTCGTGTCACCGGCTGCCCGCAACAGGTCCGTGCCCGCGTAGCGGACGAACGCCTGGGTGTCGTTCCCGGCGTCGGCCAGCCACTCGCCGATCCGTTCCGCGGTCGGCGTCTGTCCCTCCGGCAGTCCGTGGATGAGCCCTTGTGCCACGGTGATCCTGGCCGCACGCTGTGCCTCCAGCGAGCGCGGCGCTTCGACAGCTACCCCGATCGGATCTGCCACGTCGACCGCCAGCGCGAATACCCGATCCGCGTCCGCGCGAGCCTGCTGGAGTCGCTGAACCTCGGTACCGACGCCCGGTGACACCGTCCGGAGCTCCGGCCCGACAGACTCGACGAACCGGTTCCTGGCACTCAGGTACTCCGGATGCTCGTCCCCCACGTACCGTCGAACGTCATCCAGCATCAGGTCGGCCATCCGGCCCGCGAGCGCGTCACCGGCGTACCGGACGGTTGGCCTGATCGTCCGTAGGTCCTGACCGGTGTACTCAGCCAGGCGGTTGGCGAGGACCTCAACGAAGTGCGGTGGCAGGTTCGTCACTGCACGAAGTATGGCGTCGCCGCGGGGTCAGAGTGCTCGTGGATGCGCCGTGGCGTAGACCTCACGGAGCTTGTCGACCGTGACGAGTGTGTAGACCTGTGTCGTCGTCACGGACGCATGTCCCAGCAACTCTTGTACGACGCGCACGTCGGCGCCACCGTCCAGCAGATGTGTCGCGTACGAGTGCCGCAACGTGTGCGGCGAGATCTCCTTCGTGATCCCGGCCCGCTGCGCTGCCCGCCGCAGTACGGTCCAAGCGCTCTGGCGCGACAGGCGGCCGCCACGAGCGTTCAGGAACAGCGCATGAGTCCCACGACCACGCGACACCAGATCAGGCCGTCCACGAACCTGGTAGGCGGCCAGTGCCTGGCGGGCGAACGACCCGACGGGTACTACCCGCTCCTTGCGGCCCTTCCCGCGCAGCAGCACCTCACCGGCGTCCAGGTCGATGTCGTCGACGTCCAGACCGACCGCTTCGGAGATCCGCGCACCGGTTCCGTACAGGAACTCCAGGAGCGCAGCGTCGCGCGTGGCCAGCACCGCAGGCTCGGCCTCCGCTCCAGCCGCCGCGGAGAGGATCGACTGCACCTCGTCGATCGCCAGAGCCTTGGGGAGCCGCTGCGGCGGTACAGGCGGCTTGACGGCCGCCGCAGGGTCCACTGCGGTCAGCCCCTCCCGCACGCAGAACTTGTGGAACCCCCGGACCGCGACAACGGTCCGGCCGGCGCTGGACGCGGTCAGCGGCGGATGGTCGGCGTCACCCTCACGCAAACGCATGAGGAAGTCGCTGACCACCGCCTCCGTGATCCGGCCGAGGTCGTCGATCCCGGTCGCCGCGAGATAGCCGCCGTACCGGCGCAGGTCACGCCGGTACGACGACAGGGTGTTGGCGGCCAGGCCGCGCTCCACCGTCAGGTGGTCAAGGTAGGTACCGACCGCCCGGGTGATACTCAGACCAGCACCTCGTCCAGCTTCAGCTGCGGCAGGTCGTGAGCCTCGGCGACCGGGCCGTACGTGACATGACCGTCGAACGTGTTCAGGCCGAGCGCCAGGCTGTGGTCCTGCTTCAGCGCTTCCCGCCAGCCCAGGTTCGCCAACTCGATCGCGTACGGCAGCGTCACGTTGGTGAGCGCGTACGTCGAGGTGTTCGGCACCGCGCCGGGCATGTTCGCAACGCAGTAGAACAGCGAGTCGTGGACCTTGTAGACCGGGTCGGCGTGCGTGGTCGGACGCGAGTCCTCGAAGCAGCCGCCCTGGTCGATCGCGATGTCGACGAGCACACTGCCCGGCTTCATCCGGCTGACCATGTCGTTGGTGACCAGCTTCGGCGCCTTCGCCCCGACCACCAGCACCGCGCCGATCACCAGGTCGGCCTCGAGTACCGCGCGCTCGATCTCGTACGCGTTCGACGCGATCGTCAGCAGGTGGCCCTGGTAGATCTGGTCGGCCTGCCGGAGCCGGGCGATGTTGCGGTCGAACAGCTGGACCTGCGCCTGCATGCCGAGCGCGATCGCGGCCGCGTTCATACCGGAGACACCCGCGCCGAGAATGACCACGCGGGCCGGGTGGACACCGGAGACGCCGCCGAGCAGCACGCCCCGCCCGCCACCCTGCGCCATCAGGTGGTACGCACCGGACTGCGGTGCCAACCGGCCGGCCACCTCGCTCATCGGCGCCAGCAGCGGCAGCGTCCCGTCGGGCAGCTGCACCGTCTCGTAGGCGATGGCAGTGGTGCCCGAGGTCAGCAGCGCGTCGGTGCACTCCTGACTCGCGGCCAGGTGCAGGTAGGTGAACAGGACCTGGTCCTTGCGCATCCGGTGGTACTCCTCGGCCACCGGCTCCTTCACCTTCAGCACCAGCTCGCCGTCCGCCCAGACGTCGTCCGCGGTCGGCACGATCCGTGCTCCGGCGGCGACGAACTCAGCGTCCGGGATCAGCGAGCCGTCGCCGGCCCCCTGCTCGATCAGAACCTCGTGTCCGGTGCGCACGAACTCGTGCACTCCGGACGGGGTGATCGCCACCCGATACTCGTGGTTCTTGACTTCCTTCGGTACTCCGACCTTCACAACGGCCCTTCTTTCGCGATCCAGGTGTGCGGCCCACGTCGTTGTGTCCGCGCGGCCCGGCGTCGAGGGGTAGTTGCCAGGTCGTGCCGAGTGTATGCCCGCACGGTCCATACCACCCGATCAGATGGTCTCATCGGAACGCGACACTCGGCCGGTGCACTGTCGGTAACCCAACGGAAGCATTTCGGCAAAGATGACGTCATGCCGGAAGAAATACCGCTGCACGGCGGAAACATCAGCGGCGCTGTCCGCGTCGGCGCAACGGTCCGGCGCGCGACCGGAGCCTGGACTCCGGCGGTGCATGCGCTGCTCGGCCATCTCGCCGAGGCCGGACTGACCGGCGTACCGCGGGTGCACGGGTACGACGATCGCGGACGGGAGGTGCTCGACTACCTTCCGGGTACGGCGTACGGCCCGGAGGTCCCGGACGACGTCCTCGGGGACGCGATGCGCTGGCTGGCGCGGTATCACGAGATCGTTGCCGCGTACCGGCCGTCCGGGGTGATCACCTGGCGCGCCGGCGCGAGTGAACTCGCTGCTGACCAGATCATCTGCATGCACGACTACGGGTACTACAACTGGATCGGCACCGACCAGGGCTTCAGCGGCGTGATCGACTGGGACCTCGCCGGGCCCGGCCTACCGCTGGACGACGTGGCGTTCACCGCCTGGAACACCGCCCCACTGGCAGTCGGAACCGATCTGGCGTACCAGGCCGCCCGGCTCCGGCTGATGGCCGAGGCGTACGGCGGCGCCTACTCACCGCTGCAGATCCTGGAGGCCGCGCCGCTCGCCGCGGAGCGGTCGGCCCGGGTCATTCGCGCCGGCCAGGTTGCGGGCGATGCGGGAATGCTCAATCTGGCGACGGTTGGTGAACCGCAGCGTACCGAGCGGCGTCTGCGGGGGCTCCGGGAGCGCGTTCCGGGGATCGCCGCGCACCTCTGACGTGGCAGCGATCATTGACGAGCATTCGGGGGCGTCAGGAATGCTTGGAATGCGCGCCCGCCCGCGCTGGGTTGCACTGTGCGACGTTCGACGAGAGGAGCACGTGGTGGCGATGGAACTGGGACGCTACGGAATCTGGCACGGCGGCCAGCATTACGGCCCGGAGCTCGCGGCGGGACTGGAGCAGGCGGGGTACGGCGCCCTGTGGCTCGGCAGCTCACCGGATGCCGGCCTGCGCGATGTCGAGGTGTTGCTGGCCGCAACGACTTCGATTGCCGTCGGCACCAGCATCGTCAACATGTGGAAGTCGCCGGCGGCCGACGTCGCGGCGTCGTACCACCGGCTGGAGGAGGAGCACCCGGGACGGTTCCTGCTCGGGGTCGGGGTCGGGCACCGGGAGGCGACCGACGAGTACCAGTCGCCGTACCAGAAGATCGTCAGCTACCTGGACGAGCTCGACGACGCGAAGGTTCCGGTCGACCGGCGGGCGCTGGCCGCGCTCGGTCCGAAGGTGCTGCAGCTGTCCGGAGCCCGGACGGCCGGCGCGCTGCCATACCTGACCACACCGGAACACACCCGGGAAGCGCGCCGGATCCTCGGTGGCGGAGTGCTGCTCGCGCCGGGACAGTCGATCGTGCTGGAGACCGATCCGGACATTGCCCGTGCGACGGCCAGGGAGCGGCTGGCGCCGTACCTGAACCTGAGCAACTACACCACGAACTTCAAGCGGCTCGGGTTCAGCGACGACGACTTCGCCGACGGCGGCAGCGATCGGCTGGTCGACGCGATGGTGCTGCACGGGTCCGCGGTCGAGATCGCGGCCGGTCTGCAGGCGCACCTGGACGCGGGTGCCGACCACGTCGCGATCCAGCAGCTGGGGCACGAAGGGATCGACCTGCTGCCGGGGTACGAGGCCTTGGCGACCGTGCTGACGTAGGTCTTGATTCCGGGTGTGAACGGGGGAACATCAGCAGTAGATGCACCGCGTCGGCGCGGTGCAACGTTGGAGGTGTTCCCCATGACCGAGCGACACGAGTTGCGATGGGGCGGCTTCGCCGGACTGGCCTTTGTCGTCCTGGCAATGCTGGGCAAGTTCCTGCCCGGTAATCCTCCGACGGTCGGCGACTCGGACAGCTCGATCGCGAGCTGGCTCGCCGACCACCGGACCACGATGCTGTTCAGCGCACTGCTCTGGGCCGCCGCGGCCGGACTGGTGATCTGGTTCGCGGCTGCCTTCGCCGAGGCGATTCGGGAGCGGGCCGAGCGCAGCGACGTCCACCTGGCGCTGCTGGCCGGCTCGGTGCTGGTCGGCGGCGCGATCTTCCTGAACGCCGTCCTGATCGCCGGGAGCGCGTTCGGCATCACCGGCCGGGACCAGGCCATCACCCGGTTGATGTACGACCTGAGCGCGGTCACCACGACGATGATCGGCTTCGCCGCCGCGCTGCCGCTGGCCGCTGCGGGTCTCGGCGTACTGCGGACGCACCTGATGCCGGACTGGCTCGGGTACCTTGCCTTGCTGGCGGCCGTGGTGTCGTTCGCCGGCGCGTTCGGGGTGTTCGCCACCAGCGGTACGTTCGTTGCCGGCGGCATCCTGATGACCACGGTCCCGCTGCTGCTGTCCGCGGTCTGGATCGTCTGCGCGGGCGGCTACATGGTCCGCGAGCACCTGCCGGAACTCGGCACCGGCGAGGCCGCCGTACCGCTGACGTAGGCCGTGCTGCTGAGGTAGGAGTGCCGACCGGCCGGAGCGAAGCGGGTCAGCGCAGGGTGAAGTCGGCGAAGTCGAAGCCGGGCGACACCACGCAGGACACCAGTACCGCCTCGTCCCCGGCCGGACGGGCAGACTGCCACGCCCCGGCCGGAACCACCACCTGCGGCCGCTGACCCGCGCGTACGTCGGGTCCGAGCGTGACCGACTCCTCGCCGTACTCCAGCGTCAACGGACCGCCCGAGTGCCAGAGCCAGATCTCCGCGGACCGGACCTGATGCAGTCGCGACTCCTCCCCCGGCGACAACAGGAAGTAGATCGCGGTCGCGCTGGCCCGAGTCCCGCCGTACCCCTCGGGCTGGAACTCCACGTCCGACCGCCACGTCTCCCGATACCACCCACCCTCGGGGTGCGGCTCCATCCCCAACAACGTTGCCAACTCCGGCTTCTCCATGCCCCGATTGTCGGGCAGAGTGCCGTGCATGCTGCCTTCTGAATACCACCAACGGCTCCCGTACGGCGAACGGATGTCAGCGGACCCGTTGCTCGGTGGACCGTTCTTCCCGTTCGAGGGCGACGTGCAAGTGGTGCCCTTGGACGAGCCGGTGCTGCCGGAACCCGCTCGCGGTGGGGCAGGCGGCGAGGACTGCTGGTCGTGCAAGGAACCGGATCGGGATGTGATCTGGCGGGACGAGCACTGGAAGCTGAAGGCGCGTAAGCCGAGCGGGCTGCCGTTCGTGGCGATCCTCGAGCCGCGGGCGCACTACCGGCTCGACACCCTGCCGCCGGAGCTGACCGGCACGCTCGGTGCGGTGATCCAGCGGGTGGCCAAGGCGGTTCAGGATCTCGACAGTGTCGGCCGCACGCACTTCAACCGCTGGGGCGACGGCAGCGAGCACTTCCATCTGTGGTTCCTCGCCCGGCCGCTCGGGATGATGCAGTTGCGCGGCGCGATGATCGCCGTCTGGGACGACATGCTCCCGCCGATCCCCGACGAAGAGTTCGCGGCGAACGCGCGTCAGGTCGCTGCCGCCCTCGCGGAGACGGGCGGCAGCGCGATTTGACGAGCTTCAGCCGGCGGCCACGCTGAAGAGCCGGAGGTCGCGGTTCTTCGGCAGCGTGATGCTGACCGGTGTCTGTGCCAGCGTCACCGGTGCGGTGGCGAAGATGTGGGTGGTGACGTTGTCCTTGCCGCCGCCGGATTCGTTGCGGTACGGCGTGGTTGCGACGATCACGTTGCCGTAGTGGAGCGTGTCGCCGCCACCACCCAGGGTCCAGTCGCTGAACGACAGGTCGATCTGCGACGTGGTCCCGTCGGCGTAGGTGAGGGTCGCGGTCGTCTGCTGGTTGCCGTTCACCGCACTGCCGAGGAACGACAGCTTCGTACTACCGGTCGGCAGGTTCAGGTTGAGCAGCTGACCATCAGCAGGCACGTTGTCAGGCTCACCACTCGGTACGTCGGGCCACGTGAAGCTGAGGCCCTGCACTGTGCCGGCGCCACCAGGTGCCAGACCAGCCGCGGCCAGAGCCTGGCGTGAGTAGCTGACGCCACCACCGTCGTAGTCCGCTTCGGTGTGATCCCCGTTGTCGTCCGAGATGCCCACGCCTTCGCGCAGTACGAAGAAGGAGTTCGGCTGGCCGACAACGACAGTGAAACCGACCTGTGGCAGCACAGTCCCGTCAGCGGCCTTCATCGTCACCGTGACCGGATAGCGCCCGTCCGGCGTACCAGCGGCCGCAGTGATCGTCACGGCCGCGCTACCGGTCTTGTCGACGGGGAACGTGCCAGTAGTAGGTGTCGCCGTGAGACCAGCAGGTGTCTTGAGCGTGTAGGTGACGTCCAGTGCGGTCCCACTCAACCTGTGCGCCTGCAGGGCGATCGGTGCACTGGCAGTTCCCGGAGCGATCACCACGCGGCTGGTGTCGGTGGAGGTCTGGAACGGGATCTCACCGGTCCGCCACGACGGCGGTGCGTCGTCGACGTCCGCACCCCACACCTTGTTGGGCGTCCCCGCGAGTGTGAAGTCCAGCGTGCCGCCACGCTGCACGAACGACTCCGGCAACCACGCCTTGGTCGACGCCGTCCCGTTGACCTTCAAGGACTGGACGTACGGCGCGTCCGCGCCCGGAGCGTTGATCCGGATGGTTTTCCCGCCGTCCCGGTGGATCACCGCCCGCGGGAACAGCGGCGCCGCCACCTGCAGCTCCGCACGACTCGGCACATCCGGGTAGAGCCCCAGCGCGGTCCACACGTACCAGGACGACATCGCGCCCAGGTCGTCGTTCCCCGGGATTCCACCGGTGCTGGTGTTCCAGAGCTGGTTCATTGCCTGACGCAACGTCTCCTGCGCCTGGTACGGCTTGCCGGTGTAGTTGTAGATCCACGGCGCGTTGATCGACGGCTCGTTGTCCATCTCCGCGTGCAGCTCGCCCGCACCGGTGAGCGCCCAGGTCCCGTCCGGGTTCTTGAAGAACGCGTCCAGCCGCTGATTCGCCGCGTCCACACCACCCATCGCGTCGACCAGACCGGCCCGGTTGTGCGGCACCATCCAGGTGTACTGCGCACTACTACCCTCGGCGAACCCGTCGTACGTCGACGGCGTGAACGCCGGCCAGGCGCCGTTGTCGTCGCGGTTCTGGATGTAGCCACCGTTGTCCGGGTTGAAAACGTTCTGCCAGTACTGCGACCTGGTCAGGAACTTCTGGTACGTCGCCTGGTCACCGGTCCGCTGAGCCAACTGTGCCAGGGCGAAGTCGTCCGTCACGTCCTCGAGCGTCTCGACCGCACCGCCCCACGCGTTGGACTTCGTGGGGATGTAGTGCAGCGCGAGGTACTTGTCGAGCGACGGCCGCTGTCCGATCGACATGACCGGCTTACCTGCCGAACTGAGGTCCTTGGCCGTCGGCACCGTCGCCGCCTGCACCAAAGACTTCAGTGCTTGGCGTGCGTCGAAGTTGGTCCCACCGAATGCGTAGATGCCCGCGACTGCCGGCGCCGACGGGTCGCCAGTCATCACGGCAGTACTACCCGACGCGTGCGTCCATCGGTCCCAGATGCCGTCGTTCTGCGAGGCTTGGTTGAACAACGACTGGGCGATGTCGCCCGCGCGGTCAGGTTCGAGCAATGTAACTAGTTGCAGTTGCGACCGGTAGACGTCCCACCCGGAGAAGGTGGCGTACTGCGCTTGCTGTCCACGGGTGAGCGTGTGGGGCTTCTGGTCGAAACCCCAGTACTGCTTGTTGACGTCGCTGAACACGTTCGGGTGCAGCAGGGCGTGGTACAGCGCGGTGTACAACGTGGTGCGCTGGTCCGTCGTACCGCCAGTGATCTCGATGCGGTCGAGCTGCTTTCGCCACGCCTGCTTGGCTTTCGCGGCCGTCACCGCGACCGACGTACCGCGTGGGTTCTCGGCGTGCAGGTTCGCCAAGGCGTTGGCGGTGCTGACGTACGAGATGCCGATCCGCATCGTCACCTTGTCGCCGGCGAACCCGACGTACCCACCGGAGCCCTTGTTCGGCGGCATCCACCCGTCGGTCCCGTACGTCGTTCCGCCGCGGGCGCTCGTGCTGCCCGGAGTCACCGTGGTGTCGGCCCAGGTGCCTTGGTTCTTGAAGGGCTGGTCGAACTCCGCGACGAAGTGCAGCGTGTAGTAGCTGCGCTGCCCGACGCTGGCGAGGTACCCGCAGAAGTTGCCGCTCGTCACCGATCCGCTGACCGTGCGGTGCGCGGGGTCGATGCTGAGCTGCGCGTCGCTGGATCCGACCTCGGAGTTCGACGTACGGAACATCACCGTCTTGGCCTGGTCGGCCGGGAACGTGAAGGCGGCCGAACCGGTCCGCGTGGTGGCGCTCAGCTCCGCCGTCACGCCGGAGTCGAGGCCGACCTTGTAGTACCCCGGCTTGGCGACCTCGTTGGCGTGACTGAACGTCGACGCGTAGACCGCGTCCTTCGCGTCGCTCTGCGGCGAGGTCGTCACATCACCGGCGAGCGGGAAGATCGGGATGTCCCCCGAACCGCCCGCGCACCCGGTCCCGCTCATGTGCGTGAGGCTGAATCCACGGATCTTCGTCGCGGAGTACAGGTACCCACCAGGCGCCGCGGTCCGGTACGCATTCCCCCGACTCGTCTCCGGACTGAACGAGAACATCCCGAACGGCAGCACCGCACCAGGAAACGTGTCCCCGGCATTCGACGTACCGACCAAGGGATCCACATGCTCGGTCGGATCAGCCGAGCTCGCGCTGATCCGCCCGGCGCCAACCGCTTCCGGCCCCCGCAACCGAGCAGCCAACGGATCATCCGGCGGCGCGGTCGTCGGGTGGGAGACCGAACTACCCGGCGAAGGACTCGGTACGGCGTGCGCGACCGGAGCCAGCGCTGCGACGACAACCCCGGCGAGCACGAACCGGGCAGGACGGAACACAACCGAACGACGCATGGGCGGACCAACCTTCACGGATGGGTGACATCGTTGTCAGAGGTGTACCCCCTTTCCGTCCTGCAGGTCAAGGGACCGGATCCGAGGGACCATCGGCGGTCGCGACGACTTTGGTCCTTTCCGGTCGAGACCAACGACCCTGTCCGGGCGGATCGGCCGCGCCGACGGTGAGAGAAAGTCCAGCCTGCGGAGGTGACGTGATGGCCGGGAGCTATCTGCACTGGGGAGTCGTACAGATCTCGGTGACCAATCTGCTGATCATCGCGGCGATGCTCGTCGTGTTCGCGCTCGCGATCGTCGTCCCGTTCCCGTCCGGCGACCACGACCACGCCCCGGACCAGGACCCGGACCAGGACCAGCAGCGTGATCGGTCATGACGTCGATCGTCAGCCGCACGGCGGCGAAGGACCACGACCGGCCGGCCGACGGCAACTGGACGACGCGCCTCCGGACGCGGCTCGGGCGGACCGTCCCGCCGGGGCAGTTGCTCCCGGACCGTCAGCCCGTCTACGTGCGGTCCTGGATCTACGTCTTCGGCGTGCTCACCCTGGCGGCCCTGCTGATCGTGCTCGCCTCGGGAGCCGTCCTGGCACTCGGCGGCCCCACGTGGTGGCACTCGTCGTCGACCGGTCACTTCATGAACTCGCTGCACCTGTGGAGCGTGGAACTGTTCTTCGCGTTCATGGTGATCCACCTGTGGGGCAAGTTCTTCATGGCGGCCTGGCGTGGCCGGCGGGCGCTCACCTGGATCACCGGAGTGGTGGCGTTCGTGGGGTCGATCGGGACCGCCTTCACGGGGTACCTCATGCAGTCCAACTTCGACTCGCAGTGGATCAGCACCCAGGCGAAGGACGGCCTCAACTCGGTCGGCATCGGCGCCTGGTTCAACGTGCTCGACCCCGGCCAGATGCTGATGTGGCACATCGCCCTGCTGCCCGCCGCCATCGGACTGCTGGTGGTGCTGCACGTGATCCTGGTACGCCGGCATGGCGTCGTGCCACCGCTCGGTGCCGACACGACCGGGGACGCTGAAGACACTGCGCGCACCGATGACGTGGAGGCCTCGTCATGACCACCGTCGCAGCAACACGCCACCGCCGTACGCCGGACGCTCATGACTTCCCGACCCGGTCCTACGACCTGGTCAAGGAGTTCGTCATCGCGCTGATCGTCGTCGCGGTGCTGACAACGGTTCTGGCCGCTGTGTTCTCATCACCCGACGAGAAGTCGATCACGCTGTCCGACTGGGCTCAGAAGGCACCGAACGACGTCGTGGCGACCGCGACCGGTGAACTCGCCGGCACGACCACGAGCGCGCAGTACGGGCCGCCGTACAACCACGCCTCGACCGGGCAGGTGCTCGGGCCGCTCGAGCTGCAGAACTGGGCCGGTGTGCGGATCCCGGTCGATTCGGCGAACGACCTGGTCATCACACCGCTGCGTGGTGTCAGCGCAGACCCGGTCCTGTCCGCGGCGCTGGCCGTGTGGAGCGCGGCGCCGGCTGCGCGACAGCAGGCCTGGGCAGCCGCGTACGCCGCCGCGCTGTCCTCGGCACCGGATGGCAACCCTGCGGCGGTGAAGCCGTCCATCGGCTACGGACCGGTCCCGGTGCTCGCCGCGAAGTTCCTGCGGCTGACCGGCTCCGGCGGTCTCGAGGGCATGCTGGATTCCCGCGGCAGCTTCTACAAGGGGGACGCGACCCGCGGGCTGTTGCTGCTGGCGGACGGCGCCTACCTCGAGGACCAGGCGCGCGCCCGGAACCTGGGCGGTGACCAGTGGGGCATGATGAACGAGACCGGCAACTACCCGGGTCAGCCCTGGATGTGGCTGTACACCTTCTGGTACCAGGTGAAGCCGTTCTCGACGTCGGACAACGCCGATGCCCAGGTCTGGGCCCTGATGGCGGTGCTGACGCTCGCCCTGGTCCTGGTTCCGTTCATCCCGGGGGTCCGCTCGATTCCGCGCTGGGTCCCGTTGCACCGGCTGATCTGGCGCGACTACTACCGCCGTACCAGCCGGTCCGACAGGTGACGATCAGCGACGGTCCTTGGCCGGCCAGGGGGAGTCGGATGGGCGGAGGGTTTCGAAGCCGGGGCCGTTGAGGGCGGTCCAGGCGGCGAGGGAGCCCATGACGAGGATCGGGTTCTGCAGGTGGCCGGCCAGGACGGCGCCGACGACGTCGATCAGGGGTGCCCAGACGGTTTCCATGTCGGCCTCCTCGTGGAGACGTTCGAAGGACTCGTCGGCCGGTGACAGGTCGCGGGCCAGGAAGATCCGGACGGCCTCGTCGGTCAGGCCTGGTGAGGTGAACGCGTCGACCAGGATCCGCCAGTCGGCGGCCTTGGTCGCGGTCTCCTCCCACAGCTCGCGCTCGGCGCCCAGGCGGTACTGCTCCCCCTGGACGTCGAGCAGGCCGGCCGGTGCCTCGAGCAGCTTGTAGCCGACCGGGTGCCGGTACTGCCGGACCAGCAGCATCCGGTTGTCCCCGTCCAGCGCCACCACACCGACCGCACCGGGATGGACCACGACGTCGCGGACGAACGAGTCCCCGCCCGGCGGTTCGATGGTGTCCCGGCGTACCGAGATCACTCGTCCGGTCTCGTGGACGGTCTCGGACGCGGACACCGGCCAGCGTTCCGGCTTGTCCTCGAGACCGGCGCCGAACCGCAGTTCGGGATAGTCCGTCATCGCGCCTTGACCGCCTCAGCCTTGTCAGCAGCCTTGGCAGGCTTCTTCGCGGCAGTTGTCGAGGTCGGCTGCGGGTCCTCCACCGGGAGCCGGGACTCGCGCTGCCGGTCCAGGGCGGCCGAGACCAGGCCGGAGAACAGCGGGTGCGGCTTGGTCGGCCGGGACCGCAGCTCCGGGTGCGCCTGGGTGGCCACGAAGTACGGGTGCAGGGACCGGTCCAGCTCGATGAACTCGACCAGCTCGTGGTCCGGCGACAGACCGCTGAACACCAGGCCGGCGTTCTCCAGCTTGTCCCGGTAGGCGTTGTTCACCTCGTAGCGGTGCCGGTGCCGCTCCTGGATCGACGGGGCGCCGTACAGGCCGCGGACGATCGAGCCGTCGGTCAGGTTCGCCGGGTACAGCCCGAGCCGCATCGTGCCGCCCATGTCGCCGGTACCGGAGACGATGTGCTTCTGCTCCTCCATCGTCGCGATCACCGGCTGCTCGGCGTCGGCGTCGAACTCGCTGGAGTTCGCCTGGTCCAGGCCGGCCAGGTCCCGCGCGACCTCGATCACCATGCACTGCAGGCCCAGGCAGAGCCCGAGGATCGGGACACCCTGCTCGCGGGCGTACCGGATCGCGCCGATCTTGCCCTCGATCCCGCGGACCCCGAAACCGCCGGGGATGCAGATCGCGTCCACGTCGCCGAGCAGCCGGGCCGCGGCCTCGGGCGTGGCGCACTCGTCGGAGGCGATCCAGCGCAGGTTCACCCGGGCGTCGTTGTCGAACCCACCCGCGCGCAGCGCCTCGGCGACCGACAGGTACGCGTCCGGCAGGTCGATGTACTTGCCGACCAGCGCGACCGTGACCTCGTCCTTCGGGTGGTGCACGACCCGCAGCAGTTCGTCCCAGCGGGTCCAGTCGACGTCCCGGAACTGCAGGTTCAGCCGGCGGACGACGTACGCGTCCAGGCCCTCGGCGTGCACGACCTTCGGGATGTCGTAGATCGACGGCGCGTCGACGGCGGCGACCACGGCCTCCGGCTCGACGTCGCACATCAGCGAGATCTTGCGCTTCACGCTGTCCGGGATCGGCCGGTCCGCGCGGCAGACGATGGCGTCCGGCTGGATACCGATCGACCGCAGCGCCGCCACCGAGTGCTGCGTCGGCTTGGTCTTGAGTTCACCGCTGGGCGCCATGTAGGGCACCAGCGAGATGTGCAGGAAGAACACGTTGTCGCGGCCGACGTCGTGCCGGACCTGCCGCGCCGCTTCGAGGAACGGCAGCGACTCGATGTCGCCGACCGTGCCGCCGATCTCGTGCAGTACGACGTCCACGTCCGGGCCCGCCATCGCGAGCATCCGCTCCTTGATCTCGTTGGTGATGTGCGGGATCACCTGGACGGTGTCACCGAGGTACTCGCCGCGGCGCTCCTTGGCGATCACGCTGGAGTAGATCTGCCCGGTGGTCACGTTCGCGACCGCCGACAGGTCCCGGTCGAGGAACCGCTCGTAGTGACCGATGTCCAGGTCGGTCTCGGCGCCGTCGTTGGTGACGAACACCTCGCCGTGCTGGAACGGGTTCATCGTGCCGGGATCCACGTTCAGATACGGATCCAGCTTCTGCATGGTCACCCGGATGCCCCGAGCCGTCAGCAGACTGCCGAGGCTGGACGCTGTCAGTCCCTTGCCGAGACTGGATGCCACGCCACCGGTGACGAATACGTGCTTGGTCTGCTGGGAATTCGAAGCCCTGTCCACGGGCCTCCAGCCTACCTGCTGTCAAGCACCGGTCGCGACGAGACCCGCGTAGATGTCGAGCAGATTCTTCGCGACGGCGTCTTCGTCCATCCATCTGGCGGACAACTCCCGGCCACGTGTCCGCATAGCGTTCGCCGTGTCGGGTTCGGCCAGCACGGCGCGTACGCCGTCCGCCAGCCCGTCCGCGTCCCCGGGGAACGCCAGTACGGCGCTGTCGCCGACCAGCTCGGGTACGCCGCCGACCGCGGTCGCCACCACCGGTACGCCGACCTGCATCGCCTCCTGGATGACCAGGGCACGCGCCTCCCAGTGCGACGTGAGCAGAAACACGTCGGACGCGCCCAGCAGGTCGGCCACGTCGTTGCGGTGCCCCAACAGCCGTACGGGCAGTTGCTCGGCGTCGATCCGCGCCTGCAGGTTGTCGCGCAGCGGCCCGTCGCCGACGACCAGGAACACGGCGTCCGGCGTGGACTCGTGGACGCGCGCAGCGACAGACAGGAGGGTCGGATAGTCCTTCTGCGGAGCCAGCCGGCCCACAGTGAGCACCACGCGCTGATCGCCGAGCCCGAGCTCCCGCCGTACGGCGGAGCGCGGGAGGCGGCTCCTGGGCATCGCAGGGGCCGCTACGGGCGCCAACTGGGCGTTACGCGCTCCTAGGCTCTGCGCGAGCTCCACGAGGTCGCTGGAGGCTCCCAGCGTCAGGTTGGCGCCTCTGGCAACCAGCCGCTGCCCCATCCGCATCACCAGGCCACGTGGGCCCGGTGCGATCACAGCGTTGTGCCAGGTGACCACCAGCGGCCGCAGCCGCGACCTGTCCCGTAGCGCGGTCATACCGGCGCGGTAGCCGTGCGCGTGGATCACGTCGCAGCCGCGCAGCCCGGCCGCCTGGCTGACGACCGTCGCCGGCCCGAAGTCGAAGTGCTCGGCCGTCCCGGGCGGCGCGCAGACCACCACGTCGTGCCCCGCACTGACGAACCGCGGCACCAGCGAGGCGACATGCTGCCCGATCCCGCCCCGCGACTCCGAGAGCAGCAGCCCGATCCTCATTGCGCCTCCTCTGCAGAACCCCGTCGTAGTAGAGCACGGGTATCGGTGCGGTCGAGGGCCATTGCCACGCCGGCGTACACGATCACGACGGCCAGGCCGGAGAGGACGGCGAAAACGACGGCCTTGCCCACGCCGCCGCTGCCGGCCGGTAATGCGACCACCCAGCCCGCTGCGCCGGCCAATACGGCACCAGCCAGTGCCGCAAGGGTCGCACGACCAGCCCCCTCCAGTACACCGGGTCCGGCCTCCCGACGCAGTACGGCGAGCAGCGCCACCGCACCGACGACCATGCCGACCGACATCGCGGCCGCCAGCGCCGGTACGGCGTCCCACTTGAGCGTCAGCACCACTCCGGCGACTGCGACGAGTACCCAGGCCGCAGAGGTCACCAGAGCCACCTCACGACCACAGTGCCGCGCGTAGAGCACCCGACCGACATGCATGAGTACGGCGAACCCGATAGCCGCCGGCGCGAACGCGATGAGCCCGTTGGCGAGTGAAGTCGCCTGAGCTTGCTGCACCGCGCCGTTGTCGTACGCGAAGATCCTGGCGACCGGGACCGCCGTACCGATGAGCAGTGCGGCGCCCGCACCGCCGGCGAGCAGCACCGCCCGCGTGGAGGCGGCCGCGTAGCGATCGAAGCCCTCCCCCGAGTCGAAGGCCGCTGCGAGACGCGGGAAGACGGCTGTGGTGATCGGCACCGCCAGCACCGCGTACGGCAGCAGATAGACGGCGTTGGCCCACGTGTACACGGCAATGCTGCCCGCGACACCCCGGTGGTTCGCCAGGTACGTCGTGACGACGAACGTGAGCTGCTGCGCGATCAGTACGGCCAGGCCGGCGAACGCGAGTCTCCGAAGTACCGGACCGACACCGGGGTCCAACCGCAGGGTCGGTTTGATCGGCAGGCGGAGGACGAGCATCGGGCCGAGCACCGTGAGGGCCAGCGCGAGCACACCGGCGGTCGTGCCCCAGGCGAGCAGGTCGGTGGCGCCACGGGAGGCCGAGTCGGCGTTCGGGGCGGCCGCTGCGAACACGAAGTACGTGGCGACGACCACCAGACTCGAGATCAGCGGGGCCAAGGCGCCGGCTGCGAACCGCTTGTGGGACTGCAGAACCGCGGTCGCGATCACCGCGATGGCGTACCCGAAGATCTGCGGGACGAAGATCGCCAGCATCCGGGTCGCGGTCGCCGTCGTACTGGCGCAGTCGGCGCCGGGATCGAGCATCGCGTCGGTGTAGCGACCGGCGAGGATCCAGGCCAGTACGGCGACCGGCGCGAGCAGCACGAACGACCAGGACAGCAACGCACCGATGATCCGGCCCTGCGCGGCCCGGTCGCCACGCGCCACCGGACCGGCCAGCACCGGGATGACCGCACCGGCCAGCGCGCCACCGGCGACGACCTCGAACAGGATGTTGGGCAGCTGATTGGCCGTCGTGTACGCCTCGGCCAGGCACCCGGCCCCGACCGTCTTGGAGAACACCAGCCAACGACCGAACCCGACCACCCGAGCCAGAACAGTGACCGCCGCAACGATCAGCGCAGCCCGGGCGACGCGACCGCCCGTACTCACCTGGGTCGTCGGCCCCACTGGTCGATCTTGTCGAGGACCGGGGTGTCGGCGATGACCTTGGTGAAGCTGACCTTCTCGCTGGCGAGGTTCAGGCCGACGACGGCGGCCAGGACGAGGGTCTTGAGCGGGCGCGGGAGGGCGGCCGCGAACGCCGTACCGGTGATCGCGCCGAGGCCGTTGGCGCCGCAGTCGCCGAGCATCGAGCGTTCGCCGAGGTCGGACGGGGCGGAGGCCGCTGCGGCGCCGACGACGGCGCCGGCCGGGCCGTTCACGGCGGCCAGCGGGGCGTTCAGCGCGACGACCGCCTTGAGGGCGCGTCCCGGGCGCAGGTCGAGCAGGTTGGTGAGGTTCGCCGTACCGGCGATCAAGGCGCCGTCAGCAACCACGCCGGCGACCGCCTTGACGCCACGCGACTTGCGCGGCAGCAGCGCCGCGGCCGCGAGACCGGCGGCGCCGACCCCGAGGATCTTCACCGCGCCGCTGGTCACCTCGCCGCGCTTCAACGCGCTCAGGTGACCACGGAAACCCTTGGCCTGCGTGGTCCCGCGAAGGTCGTCGTACGCACCGACCGCCCCCGAGACGGCGCCGGCCACCAGCGCGGCCGTCTTCACCTTCCCGTTGCCGCGGGACGCCGCGACGCCGGCGAGCGCGCCGAGCACCGCGACCGGGCCCTCGAGCAGCGTGACCGGTTCACCGCGGTGGTTGGTGCGCTCGAACGGCTCCCGGTTCTCCTTCGGCAGCTGTTCGGCCGCGCGCTCCAGTCCTGCGGTAGCGGCCGCGGCGATGGCGGCGCTGAGTATTCCCACGTCAGTTGTCCTTATTTTGTACGGCCGACGGCGCGACGCCGTTCTTCGCGTTGATCGCGCCGTACTGCCCCGCCTTGCCGGTCGCCTGCTCGGCCAGCGAGAAGACCACCGTCATCTGGCCGGCGGGAATGTCGGCCACGTCCACCGAAGAAACGATCTTGGTGGCGTCGGAGTCACTCCGCAAGGCCTTGAGCAGTCCGCCGTCGGCCGCGGTGTCCGGCGTGCCGGCGACGACGACCCCGCCGCTGCCGATGTCCAGACCCTTGATGAAGTCGACCGCGTCGGTGTACGTCGAGTTGTCCGGCGCCGGTGTCGGCGGCTTCGCGGCGATCACCACGATCAGACTGGCCCGGTCCTTGACCTGCGACGGCTTCAGCGACAGCAGCTTCGCGCCGGTCAGCCCGCTGATCACCTTGGCCGAGTCCGCGTCGGCGGTCTTGCCCTCTTCCTTGGCCGCGACCCCACGGGCCAGCAGCAGACCAACCCGCTGGTAAGTCGTGCTGTCCTTCGGGAAGTTCATGTCCGCGGTCACCAGCTGGTTGACCAGCGACTCGACCAGCTGGCGCTGACCGGTGTCGAACAGCTTCGCGTCCAGCGCGACCTTGGTGGTCACGACGCCGCCGGCCTTCTCCAGCTCGCCCTGCACACCGTCGCTCAGGTCGCTGTCCGCGTTCGGCATCGTGACGATCGCGATCTTCTTGTTCGCCAGCTTGCCGTCGGTCAGCCCGGCGGTCACCTTGGCGACGTAGTCGTCGCGGTACTTGTCCAGGGCCTTCACCTGCACCAGCTCGGCGCGCGCGTCGGCCAGCTGCTGGCGGTCCTTGTCGGCCTGGGCCTGGACGATATCGCTGCCGGTGCCCTTCAGCGGGCCCGCGCCGAGCACCACACCGGCGCCCAGAGCGAAGAAGATCGCCACGATCGAGACGATGTGGTAGCGAAAGTCGATCACGTGAACAGCTCCCGGATCCAGTAGACGAAGTCGCTCCAGCGCGCCCGCAGGATCGACCAGAGCACGTCGTCGGCGCCGATCGCGACCAACGCCATGCCGAGTGCGAACAGGCCGGCCACGGCGAGGGCGATCACCTGGAGGGTCGACACCCGGCTGCGGTACAACCGGCCGACGCCCTTGGCGTCCACCAGCTTGGCACCGACACGCAAGCGGGTGATGAAGGTGCTGGCCATCCCGGAGCGTCCCTTGTCGAGGAACTCCACCAGCGAGTTGTGGGTACCGACCGCGACGATCAGTGACGCGCCCTTGGAGTCGGCCAGCAGCATCGCGACGTCCTCGCTGGTGCCGGTGGCCGGGAACTCGATCGAGTCCACGCCGAGCCGTTCCAGCCGTTCCGACCCGGGCGCGCGGCCGTCGCGGTACGCGTGCACGACCACTTCGGCGCCGCTCTTCAGCGTGTCGTCCTTCACCGAGTCCATGTCGCCGACGATCAGGTCCGGTACGTAGCCGTTCTCGACCAGCGCGTCCGCGCCGCCGTCGACCCCGATCAGCACCGGCCGGTACTCCCGGATGTACGACTTCAGCGCGACCAGGTCGTCGCGGTAGTCGTACCCGCGGACGACGATCAGGACGTGCTTGCCCTCCATCGGCGTGTGGATCTCGGGTACGCCGACACCGTCGAGCAGCAGGTCCTTCTCGCGGCGCAGGTACTCCAGGGTGTTGGCGGTGAACGCCTCGAGCTGGGTCGACAGCCCGGACCGGGCGTCGTCCATCAGCTCCGCGACGGTCTTGCTGTCCTGCGCGACACCCTTCGCGACCGCCTCGTGACCGCGGTACAGCGTGCCTTCGTCGAGCCGGACCCGCTCCCCCTCGTGCAGCTGCGAGAACACCTCGCGGCCGACCCCGTCGACCAGCGGGATGCCGGCCTCGACCAGGATCTCCGGACCGAGGTTCGGGTACCGGCCGCTGATCGAGTCGGCGACGTTCACCACCCCGGCGACCTTGCAGTCGACCAGCGCCTCGGCGCTCACCCGGTCCAGGTCGACATGATCGATCACCGCGATCTCACCCGGCTTCAGCCGTTTGGTGAGATTCTTGGTACGGCGATCCAGCCGGACCACTCCGGTGATGCCGGGCAGTTCAGTAGGACGTGCTCTCCGCAGGCTGGGCAGTTTCATCGCGCTCTCATCCTGCCATGTCAAGAGCCCCTTCCCGGTTCATTTACCCGGGCACGCGCCTGTTCACGCACTGAATTAACAGTGACTGTCCGTCAAATCATCCTTTTGAACGACCTGCGACCCGGGTCCCTACTACTGTCGTCGCCACTGCCAGCGACGAACGGACCAGCCCATGACGGAGACGCCGAACGGTCCCCTCGACCCGGAAATGGCCCGAGCCAAGGCCGCCCTCACTGGAGTCGCCGATCCCAGGGGTGCGACGTACTCGCCGGGTGGCGGATCGTCACGGCCCCGGAACGAGCCGACGGCCCGCGCCCAGGCGTGGGCACGGACCGTTCTGGACATGACCCCGGCCGACATCGCCGAACGCACGCGAGGCATGGGCCCGGTCCCGGGCATCCCGGAGCGCCGTTCGAGCCTGCTCGCCGAGGTCAACGGGGCACGGCAGGCGTACAACGAGTTGCGCGCCGCGGCCGACCAGCGCGGCGTCGGCGGTTCGGTAAACAACACGGACCGCGACGTCCCAACTCCTGGCATCCCGGACAACGGTCCCACTGGTTCCGCGGGCGACGGTCCGAGTAGTTCCGCCGCCGGCTCGGAGCGGCCCGTTACCGGGAGCAGGGTCGAGACGCACAAGCCCGGCGGGATCCAGGGCCGCTGAGCGTCAGCGCTTCTTGCGCTTCGGTTTGGTGTGCCGTTCGGCGGCCAGTGCGAGTAGTTCTTCGGCGTGGGCCTGGGCGGCGTCGGAGTTCTCCAGGCCGGCCATCATCCGGGACAGTTCCTTCAGGCGGGCGTCGTCGTCGAGGGCGACCAAACCACTCGTGGTGACCGAGCCGTCGTCGCTCTTCAGCACCACGGCGTGACGGTCCGCGAACGCGGCCACCTGCGGCAGGTGGGTGACCACAATCACCTGCGCCTTCTGCGCCAACCGGGCCAGCCGCTTACCGACCTCGACCGCGGCCCGGCCGCCGATACCGGCGTCGATCTCGTCGAACACCAGCGTCGGCACCGGATGCGTATCCGACAGGATCACCTCGAGTGCGAGCATCACCCGCGACAACTCACCACCGGACGCGGCCTTCTGCAGCGGGCGGGCCGGGCTGCCCGGGTTCGCCGCGAAGCAGAACTCGACCTCGTCGATCCCGAACGGACCGGCCGTGGCCTCGTGCACCTCGACCGTCAGCTTCGCGTGCGGCATCGCCAGCCCGGTCAGCTCTTCGGACACCGCGACGCCGAGCCGTTCCGCGGCCTCGATCCGCGCCTCCCGGATCTGCTGTCCGAGCTCCCCGAGCTTCGCGTCCAACTCGGTCAGCTCACCGGTCAGGGCCTCGACCCGTTCGTCGCTGCCGTCGAGCTCGGCGAGCCGGGTCGCGGAGCGTTTCGTCCATTCCAGTACCTCGTCCACGGTTCCCTGCTCGTCGCCGTACTTACGGACCAGACCGTGCAGCAGCGCCCGCCGCTCACTCACCACGGCCAGCCGCGCCGGATCGGTGTCGACATCCGCGGCGTACGACGAGAGCTCCTGCGCCAGATCGGCCGCCAGGTACCCGAGCTCGCCCGCGCGATCGGCCAGCTCGGCCAGCTTGGCGTCGTGCTCGCGCTCAGCGTCCAGGACCTGTTTCGCCAACGCCAGCAGGCCGAGTACGTCGTTCGGCCGGGTCGAGTCGAGGTCCTCGGACGCCAACGCGTCAGCCGCGCTCGTCGCCGCGGTCCGCAGACCGTCGGCGTACGCGAGCCGTTCCTCCTCGGCGGCGAGCTCGACATCCTCGCCGGACAAGGGCTCCGCCTTCGCGACCTCGTCCAGACCGAACCGCAGCAGATCCGCCTCGGCCAGGCGATCACGTTCCCGCGTGGTCAGTTCGGTGAGCTCGGCCTCGACCTCACGGTGCCGCTTGTACGCCGCGGCGTACTCCTGCAGCGGAACGAGAACCGCCTTGCCGGCAAAGGTATCCAGGGTTTCGCGTTGCCGCGCCGGCTGCAGCAGCCGCCACTGGTCGGCCTGCCCGTGGATCGCGACGAGATCGCCGGACACCTCCCCCAGCACCGACACCGGCACCGACGCGCCACCGAGGAACGCCCGCGACCGGCCCTCGGAGGACAGCTCGCGCGCGATCAGCAACTCGTCGTCGTCCAGCTCGCCGCCACGGTCCTCGGCCTGCTGCACGATCGCCCGCGGTACGGCGCTGGCGCGTCCCTCGACCCGCGCGCGCCGCGTCCCGTGCCGCACCAGCCCGCTGTCGGCCCGGCCGCCGAGCAACATGTTCACCCCGGTCACGACCATCGTCTTACCGGCCCCGGTCTCACCCGTGACGGCGGTGAACCCCGGGTCGAGGTCCAGCGTCGCGTCCTCGATCACGCCCAACCCGGTGATGCGGATCTCCGAGAGCATGCCTAGGTCTCCTGTAATCCGTTGCCGTTGCCGTTGGTGTTGCCGTTGGTGTTGCCGTTGCGTTTGCGCTCGGCGGCCCCGCGCCAGCCGAGCACCGGAAGGTCGAACTTGGCCACCAGCCGGTCCGTGAACGGGGCCTCGTGCGCCCGCGCCAGCCGGACCGGGGTCGCGCCCCGCCGGACCGTGATCTCGGCGCCGGGCGGCACCTCGACCATCCGCCGGCCGTCGCACCACAGCACGCCCCGCCCGTGCCAGGACGGCACCAGCTCGATCGACAGCCGCGACGTCGGCGCCACCACGATCGGCCGCGAGAACAACGCGTGCGCGCTCAGCGGCACCAGCAGGATCGCCTCGACCTCGGGCCAGACGATCGGCCCGCCGGCCGAGAACGCGTACGCCGTACTGCCGGTCGGGGTCGCGACCACGACACCGTCGCAGCCCCAGCGGGACAGCGGCCGGTCGTCGACCTCGACCAGGACCTCGAGCATCTTCTCCCGGGCGGCCTTCTCGACGCTGGCCTCGTTCAGCGCCCAGGTCTCGAAGATCAGGTCGTCGTCGAGCCGCACGTCAACGGCCAGCGTCATCCGCTCCTCGACCGTGTACGTGCGGTTCACCACGACCTGGACGATCCGCTCCAGGTCGTCGACCTCGGCCTCGGCCAGGAACCCGACGTGGCCCAGGTTCACCCCGAGCACCGGCGTACCGTGCGGGCGGGCCAGCTCGGCGCCGCGCAGGATCGAGCCGTCGCCGCCGAGCACCATGATCAGCTCGACGTCGTTGGCCGCCTTCTCCGGGTCGTCGACGACCTCCACCGGGTCGAGCGCGAGCGCCTCCGCCTCGACACCGAGCAGCCGGACCTGCATCCCGGCATCGGTCAGCAGCCGGTGCGCGTCGCGGGCGACCTCGACGGCCTGCTCACGGCCGGTGTGCGTCACCAGCAGCACGCGCCGCGGCTCGTGCTCAACCACCCTGCCTCCCGGTCACTGCGGTCCGCTCTCGATCGCCGTTTGGAGCATCGTCTCATCGAGCACCGGCGCAACACGTCGTATCCACAGGAAGTATTCGACATTTCCTGACGGACCAGGCAACGGGCTGGCCGCGACGCCTTCGATTCCCCAGCCGAGCTCGCGCGCCTTGGCCGCCACACCCCGGACGGCGTCCGCGCGCAGCTCCGGGTCGCGCACCACGCCGCCTTTGCCGAGCCGTTCCTTGCCGACCTCGAACTGCGGCTTCACCATCAGCACCAGATCGCCGTCCGGCTTCACCACGCCGATCAGCGCGGGCAGGACGAGCGTGAGCGAGATGAAGCTCAGATCGCTGACCACGAGGTCGACCGGCGCACCGCCGATGTCCTCGAGCGTCAGCGTCCGGACGTTCGTCCGGTCCATCACCGTGACCCGCTCGTCGGTCTGCAACGCCCACACCAACTGGCCGTACCCGACATCGACGGCGATCACGTGCGCCGCGTCGTTCCGCAGCAGGACGTCGGTGAATCCGCCCGTCGACGCGCCCGCGTCGAGCACTCTGCGGCCCGCGACCTCGATCCGGTCGAACACCTCGAGTGCGCCGAGCAGCTTGTACGCCCCGCGGCTCGCGTAGCCGGGGTCCTCGTGCTCGGACGTGTCGACGACGATCGGGGCGTCGGTGCCGACCCCGGTCGCGGGTTTGCCGGCCACCGTCCCGGAGACCTTCACCTTGCCGGCGGCGATCAGCTCGCTGGCGTGCTCACGGGACCGCGCGAGACCACGCCGTACCAGCTCGGCGTCGAGCCGCGACCGCTTGATTCCCTTGGCCACTCAGCCCCGGTCGCCTTGGTCGGCGTCGGCCTCGACCAGCGCGCTCTGCAGGGTCTCGTGCAGGTCGGCGTACACGTCGGCGTGCTCGCTCACCGGCCGGTCCCGCAACTCGTCGAGCCGGCCCATCGTCTGCTCCACCAACGGATGCCCACCCTCCCCCGACTCCTCCTGATACGCCGATTCCTCGTCCGAACCGGTCTCTTCGTACGTCGGGTCCTCGGCGGAGCCGGCCTCGAAGGAGTGCTCGTACTCCTCGCCCGGCGCCCGCGCGAACTCCGGACCGAACTCGACGGCCGCGGGATCGACGTGCTCGGCCGCGTCCTGCGCACCGGGCTCGGTGTCGTAGTCCGGGTGGGTGTGGATCTGCTCCGACTGCTCCGGGTCGAATCCGGGCTCGACGTCCGGGTCGACGCCCGGTGGGAACTGCTCGCCAGGATGTTCGGTCACGTCAGGCCTTCTTCGCAGTCTTCTTGGCCGGCGCCTTCCTGGCCGCCTTCTTGACCGGTGACTTCTTGGCCACCTTCTTCGTGGTGGCCTTCCGCGCCGTCTTCTTCGCCGGCGCCTTCACCGCCGGGGCCTCGACGACCTCGTCCGCCGCTGATGCTGCCGCCACCGGCGCCGCGAGGTGCGCGTCGGCCAGCTCGGTCTCCAGCGTCCGCACCCGTCGGGTCAGCGCCGCGACCTCCTCGGACCGGGCGAACCCGAGCCGCGCGACCGCGCCCTCGACCTCGTTCGCCACGATCGCCTGCAGCAGCTGACGGTTGCTCTTGCTGGTGGCAACGATCTCGTCGGCCAGGTCGCTGACCTTGGTCGTCAGCTGGTCCGCACCCGTCTGCTGCAGCAGCGCTTTCGCAGCTGCCTGGGCCTTCTGCTTGGTGACCTCGGTCAGGCCGTTCGCGAGTTGTACGTAGCCGCGCAGTGCGTCCATCACCATGACTGCCCTCCAGGGGTTCGTTCCAGCAACGGTATCGCCTCGGTGCGGAGATACCAGCCAGCAGAGTGGCTCAGTTGGTTCAGTTGGCTCAGTTGTCGAGGCCGATGCGGTGCAGGGCCGCGTCGAGGGTGATCGAGTCCGCCGTCGGCGCGGGCTTCGGGCGCGGCCGGCGTCCGCGCCCGGCGGTCTTCGCGGGCTTGACCGGCTCGGCGGGCGCGTCGACGGCGGCCCACACCGCGGACAGGATCGCGCGCAGACCGTCGTACGGGCGGCCCTCGCCCTTGATCGTGACGGCGTTGTCGACCACCTCCGCCGTCCAGCCCTCGCAGGTGTGCTTGCCGCCCGACACCGTGACACCGGGCTGCTTCTCGGCGAGCGCGCCGAGCCCGTCGCCGATGTACGTCGGGCGCTGGTTCTTCGGCGCCCGCGCCAGGTCGTACGCGTCGTGCACGCCGGTCGCGACCCACAGGCTCGCGATCCCGACCGCGTGCGCGCCCTGGATGTCGGAATCCAGGCGGTCCCCGATCATCAACGGGCGCTTGGCTTCCAGCCGTTCGATGCTGGTCTCCAGCAACGGCGGCTCGGGCTTGCCGGCTACCACCGGGTCGACGTCGACGGCGGCCCGGACGGCCTGCACCAGCGTGCCGTTCCCCGGCGCCTTGCCGGCGGCGGTCGGGATCGTCACGTCCATGTTGGTCGCGAACCACTTCGCGCCCTCGTTGATCGCGTGCGCGCCGTCGGCGAGCATCACCCAGTTCACCTCCGGGTGGAAGCCCTGGGCGACCGCGACCGGGTGCGCGTCGCTGGTCCGGACCGGCGTCAGGCCGTATTCCTCGAGCGCGGCGGTGAGGCCCTCACCGCCGACCACGAGCACTGGGGAGCCCTTCGGGAACTCGCTCGCGATCAGCTTCGCCGCCGCCTGCGCGGACGTCACCACGTCCTCCGCGATCACGTCCAGCCCGAACGACGCGAGGTGCTCGGCAACGATCCGCGCCGGCCGGCTCGCGTTGTTCGTGATGAACCCGATCCGCATGCCTTCGCTGGCGGCCTTGCGGAGGTTCTCGGGCGCGTTCGGGACCGGATCCGGGCCGACGTACACGACGCCGTCGAGGTCCAGCAGCGCCACGTCGTACCGGCTCGCGAGCGGTTCGTCACACGCCGAGAGCGGTTCGGGCGCCGTACGTTCCGTGCTCATGCATCACCCCGTACGATGCCGCGCATGCCGGATCCCAGGGAGAGCGCGCTGCGCCTCGACCCACTGCGTGCCTGGCGGTTCGTGACGGGCAAGGTGAGCGCGCTCGGCGCCGTCACGTCACCGCCGTACGACGTGCTGGAACCCGCCATCGTCCGGCGGCTGACTGACTCTGATCTGCACAACATGGTGAGGCTCATCCTTCCACGCGATCCGGAGCTCGGTCCGGCCCGGTACGACGAACCCGCGCAGCGGCTGGCCGGGTGGCAGCGGGACGGTGTCGTGGTGCAGGACGAGCGCCCCGCACTGTACGTCTACGAGCAGCGGTTGGGGGACGCCGTACTGTGCGGACTGGTCGGCTCGCTCCGTCTCGATCCGGGGCGGCACGTGGTGCTGCCGCACGAGAACGTGATGCCGCACTGGGTCGACGACCGGCTGCGGCTGATGGAGGCGACGGACGCCGATCTGGAGCCGATCCTGCTGGCGTACGCCGACGGTGGTGTGGCCAGTGACGCGGTCGACGCGGCGCGGTCCGGTGAGCCGTGGCTGGAGGCCGAGACCTACAACGGGGCCGAGCACCGCATCTGGCGGATCGAGGACCCGGAACAGCTCGCAGAGATCGAGGCCGAGCTCTCCAGGCACGAGGCGGTCATCGCGGACGGGCACCACCGCTACGCGGCGTACCTGGAGCGTCAGTTGCGGTCGCCGTATCGCGCGAGCGCTGACGTCGGTCTGGCGATGCTGGTCGACTACGTGCGGCATCCGTTGACGCTGGACCCGATCCACCGCGTCGTACCGGGATTGGACCTGCAGACCGTGCAGACGCATACGCCGGTGGGTTGGCAGATGCAGCCTGGTCGCGTGGACGGCGATCCGAATCGCATCTCGCTCACAGACGGTTCCAGCTGGCTCACGCTGCACTCCGCGTCGGACGCTCCGGCCGTCGTACTGCTCCACGAGGTACTACTACCCGCCTGGGGTGTCGTTCAGGACGATCTGAGCTTCCATCACACGCTGGCGGACGCACTGGCACTGGCAGGCCCTACAAAGGTCGCTGTGGAGCTCACAGCACCGCAGATGGACCAGGTACTGCGCTCCGCGGCGCAAGGCGTCGTGCTGCCGCAGAAGGCCACGTCGTTCGGCCCGAAGCCACGAGTGGGGCTGCTGTTCCGGACCCTGTGAGTCGGACCCTGTGAGTCAGGGCCGGTGGTACAGGCTGAGGAACTGCTCGCGGAGTGGCTTCCGAGCCGCACGGTGGCGCTCTGTGAGCCGTCCGAGGGTGAAGGAGAGCTCAGGGTCGTCCTGAGCCGCCGCGTCCGCCGCCATGGCAGTCAGGGCGTCCGCCGCGGCGCAGTGGTCCTGGTGCTGCCCCAGAAGCTCCTGGTACGTCGCTGCGTGGGCTGCGGTCGCTTTGGCCTCGTCACCGAGGACGGAGGCGCTGGTGTCGGCGGCGTACCGGACTCGCTTCGCCAGCAGGCGGACCTCGTGCCAGTCGTCGTCGGGGGTCCAGGGCTCGAGTTTGTCGGCTTCCTGGGTGAACTTCGCGGTCGCGGACTGCAGGAGTTGCGGCAGGACCTCACTGCAGGGCTTGTCGGCTTTGGGTTTGAGGCCGGGGGCCGTGGCCACCGAGTCGAGGGTGGTGAGGAGGTCCTTGGTGGACTCTCCCAGGACGGCCTCGGCCGAGCGTGCGGATGCGCGGCCGAGGCCGAGGGTCAGGCTGGTGAGAATCGTGTCGACGTGCTCCGGGTTGTCCTCGCTGCTGCCGTTCTCGCGGACGAGGTCGGCGATCACTTCCAGATCACGCGCCTCGCCACACGCCTGCGCCAGCGCTGCCAGGTCGGCCCGGAGTTCGGTCGCCCAGTCACCGTCCAGGAGTTTGCGGAACAGCTTCAGGTCGCTCCGCAGCCGCCGGCACGACACGCGCACCTGGTGGATGGCGTCGTCCTCGTCGTTCTCCACCATCTGGATGGACCGCTCGAGCCGAGCGGTCCCCTTGGCGAGCGCGTTCCCGATCAGCACGCCGACCGGCGTCTCCGCATCCAACCGCCCGCCACCCACGGCCACTCCCCCCCAGCCCTCAGTCCTTCACACCATCCCGCTCGCCACCAGCAACCTCATCAGCCTTAGCGTCAGCCTCATCGGCGTCGGCCTCATCAGCCTCCGCGTCAGCTTCGTCGGCCTCCGCGTCGGCTTCATCAGCTTCAGCGTCGACCTCGTCAGCCTCAGCCTCGGCTTCATCGGCCTTGGCTTCAGCCTCATCGGCGTCAGCGTCAGCCTCATCAGCCTTGGCGTCGACCTCGTCAGCCTCAGCGTCAGCTTCGTCGGCTTCGGTGTCGGCCGAGTCCGCGATCTCTTCGGCGTACTCGTCCTCGAAGTACTCATCATCGAGCACGGCGTCGTCCTCGTCGAGGTCCGTGAACTCCAGACCCTCGAGCTGAGCAGCCCGCTCGGCAGCACCGGTGACCCCGTCACCGTCGACGCCGGCCGCCCGGTGGAACCACACGAGTGCCTCGTCGGTCCGCCCACCCTCAGCCAGCGCATCGGCGTACGCGAACCGCAGCCGCGGCAACCACTCGGCCCGCGTCCGCTTCGTCAGCTCCGGCACGTCGAGCATCTGGATCGCCGCCGCGGTCTGCCGCATGTCGCGCCGCGCCCCGGCCGCCACGATCAGCAGCTCGACCTGCGTCGCCTCGGACAGATCGCTGACGTGCTTGTCCTTCGTCAACGCCAGCGCCTTGTCAGGCCGCCCGAGCGCGCGCTCGCAGTCAGCCATCATCGCGATGACCTCGTGGTTCCCCGTCATCCGCCGTACGGCCCGGAACTCGGTCAACGCTTCGTCGTAATGCTCAGCCAGGTACGCCGTGATCGCCACGGCCTCGCGAACGCCACCAAGCCGCGCTGCCAACCGCCGCGCGGTCCGCGCATGCTGGTACGCCAACTCCGGGTCGTCGTCCAGGAACCGTCCCGACGCGACCAGGTGCTGTGCCACCAGGTCGGCCAGCGTCCGAGGCAGCGACCGAAGCTCGGCCTTCACCCCACGGTCGAGCTCAGCGCCGGTGATCCCCTCAGGAACCTTCGGGTCATCGCGCCGCGGCCCGACCTTCTCTTCGCGATCGTCCCGCCGGAACCCACCACGCCGGTCATCCCGCCGGTCGTCACGCCCAGCGGATCCCCGCCGATCGTCCCGACCGCCGGTCCGCCCGCGCGAATCCGACCGCTCGTCCCGCCGGAAAGCCCCACGCTCACCGCGCCCAGGCCCACCACCGCGAGCACCGCCACGCTCATCCCGCCGGAACCCACCACGCCGGTCGTCCCCGCCACGCTCGTCCCGCCCGTAGCCACCACCGCCGGCCCCGCGCTCCTCGCGCCGGTACCCACCGCGATCGTCCCCGCCACGGTCGTCGCGCCGGTATCCACCACGGCTGTCACCCGCACGGTCATCACGCCGATACCCGCCACCGCCCTGGCCGGAACGCTCCTCACGCCCAGACCCGCCGCGATCGTCACGCCCGTAGCTACCGCCGCTGGCCCCGCGGTCATCGCGCCGGTATCCACCGCGATCGTCACCCCGGTCGTCACGCCGGTATCCACCACGGCTGTCACCGGCGCGGTCATCCCGCCGATACCCGCCGCCCTGGCCCGAGCGCTCCTCGCGGCCATACCCACCGCGGTCGTCCCGCCGGTTGCCACCACTGGCCCCACGGTCATCGCGGCGGTACCCACCGCGATCGTCACCTCGGTCGTCACGCCGGTATCCACCGCGGTCGTCGCGCCCAGCGCGGTCGTCCCGCCGAGAACCGGCTACTCCACGTCCCGCACCGGGACGCCCCGGCCCGCGGTCATCACGCCGATAGCCACCGGACCGGTCATCGCGCCCCGACATCTGGCCACCGAACGGATCCCGCTCAGCCTTGTCATCTCCCCGAGAACCAGCAAACCCCCGCCTGTTCTCGGACGAGTCCCCATCCCGGTACGACGATCCGCCGGACCGACCGCCCGCGAATCCACCCCGCCGAGCCGGCGCTCCACCAGACCGACCGGCCGACCCACCACGCGGCGCACCCGAACCACCACGCCCGCCACCGGAACCACCACTCCCAGCAGACGAAGAACCGCGCCCGCCGGCGGAGCCACCACGGGGCGCACCCGAACCGCCACGGCCGGCGCCGGAACCACTACGGCCCGCGCCAGAGCCCGACCAACCACCCCCGGAACTACCAGAGCCGGAGTTCGACCAGCCGCCTCCGGAACCACCGGAACCCGAGCCCGAACGCCCGCCTCCGGAGCCGCCACGGCCAGCTCCCGAGCCACCGCGGCCGGAGCTCGAGCCCGAACGGCCGGAGTTGGAGTCTGGGCGGCCTCCACCGGAACGGCCGGCGCCACCGGAGGAACCGCGTCGGTCCCCAGAGCCGGAGCGAGGATTGCGAGGTGGCGTCGCCACGATGACTCCTAACGATGCTGAAGAGCAGTAATCGGACAAACGTTACCGCGCCCGCAGCGGAGGTGACGCCCTGGCCGGGAGCACTCCCCTGGTAGGAGGAGGTTCCGGGTACAAGCTGTTGCTGCCGGATCGTTCCGGTCTATCCAAATCTTGTGGGCACATATGTTAAGGGCCACCCCGATTGGGGTGGCCCTTAACAGTGTGAATGTCCGGCGGCGTCCTACTCTCCCACGACCTCCCGGTCGCAGTACCATCGGCGCTGAAGGGCTTAACTTCCAGGTTCGGAATGGAGACTGGGTGTTTCCCCGACGCTATGGCCACCGAAACTCTATGAGAACACTATCAACCTACTCGAGCCACTTACTGGCTGGGGTTGACCGTATCCTGGGAACCGTACAGTGAACGCGAACATCGTTACATAGCGCAAAATCAGGCTTGAAGTCTTAAGTGTGTGACAAGCCCTCGGCCTATTAGTACCAGTCAGCTCCACACCTTACGGCGCTTCCACTTCTGGCCTATCAACCCA